>CAZFCZ010000055.1:0-28079 GCA_964517485.1 uncultured Nitratifractor sp.
ATCCCATATCTTCCATCGTATCTTTTGCAGCATTTTCGTAACATGAAATTGCTTTATACAAATCTCTTAAATCTTTAGAATGTTGATATTTTCGTTTATATACTGCACCTTTGAGTCTAAGTATCTCTTGAGTATTTGAATCTTTTATACTATCAAGGATATCAAGTGCTTTAGAAAATCGCTCTTTTGTAGGTCGTTTTAGATCTTGATAATAGCACTGTGCTTGCAATAAATAAAATTGTGTTTTTTCCTCTAGTAAGAAGTTATTGAAATCATATTGTTTTTCTATTTCATTTAGTCGCAATAAAGCTATATGAAACTTATTTTGGCTTTGTAGCTCTTTGATAGGTTTTAGGAGACTATAGATCATTGATATTTCTCCAGACCATTTACTTTACTTAACCAATGACTAAGTTTATTCCCCATAAATTTATTCTCCCCTCACTGTTTCCATTGAGCCTTCCCCAGAAGTGCGAATAAGTTTCAAGACGATTAGGGCATCAAAAATTTAATTTTTGTATGACATAAACACATCTTGCCTTTCTAGTCAGCCTTAATGAAACCAATTATAACATATTCAGCTCAAAATACACCAAAAAGTAAAAAACGCTAGGTATTTAATCGTATCATAATATGAGCCGATTATCAAATCTAAATGGCTCAATTGTATAAAATAATGCTTTACCTACCTTAAAGATAAAATGACATATCTGAAGTGGTACACAATTTGGTACACCCAACGCAGGTATTAGGCTCAAAGCTCGGTGTAGTGGTAAGGTTCGATTCCCCTCACCTCCACCAAAACTTGCTTTTATCTAAATTTTTCGTATTAAATTAAAAGCAGTTTACAAATTTAACACTTAACCTTAAAAATTTTTAATAATACAAAGATGTAGCCCTTATTAATTGCTTTTAATTTTAAAATTTCACCTTAAAACATATGCGCATTTAATATCGTTTTCTAGGATTCTTATTTTTCTTACAATACTATTTTTATCGGTTGTTAGCTCTAGTTTGCAATATGGGTAGCTATTCCAATTTAGGGCGTTAGCTATAATATTGCCGCTATCGCTTTGCCAGTTATTTATGTAGCCGCCATCTGATGTTGGTTTTTTGCTATTGCAAGAGCCATTATTTAACTCGAAAGTAAGTAGTGGCTTATTTAGGTAAAAGCTTTTGTTAACTACTTCTGGTTTTGGTTGGGTTGTAGCGCAGCTTGTTAAAATAGTTGCTACTGCTGAAAGTATATATGGCTTCATGGTGCGCCTTTATATTGTATAGTCCACATCTTCGTGCTCGCCAAAAAGCTTATATAAAGCATCTCTCTCTTCTTGGCTATCTACTACACACTCTGCACTAAAGCTTGTAAATTTGCCATTTTTAGATACATTGCTAAATTTACAGCTATGCTTTTTGTTGCCTAAAATCTCTTTTACTGCTTTTTGAACTCTATCTTTATCTTTACCAATAACCTTAAAGCCCCACTTTGTTGGGTATGTAATATCTGGTTTGTTTTTTGTGTTTTTATCTAAAATCATATATAGCTCCTTATCTTACAAAGTCTCCGCTTTTTCCGCCGCTCTTTTTCTCTAGCATAATTGGGCCTATAACCATGCCTTTATCGATTGCTTTTAGCATATCGTAAATTGTTAATAAGCCTACGCTTACTGCAGTTAGTGCCTCCATCTCTACGCCTGTTTTGCCTACTAATTTTGCTGTTGCTTCTAGCTTAAAACCTGGTAACTCTGGTAGCTCTTGCACATCTATTTTCACAGATGTTAACATTAGCGGGTGGCACATAGGTATTAAATCGCTTGTCTTTTTAGCTCCACTTATTGCTGCAATTACTGCAGTTTGTAGCACTGGCCCCTTTTTTGTACTGTTGCTAACTACTGCGTCGTAAGCCTCTTGAGTTACTGTTATTGTACCACTTGCAGTTGCAACTCTTTGGGTGTTGTCTTTGTCTGAAACATCTACCATTTTTGGTCTGTCGTTGTTATCTAAATGAGTTAAATTCATAAGTAATCCTTATCTTAAAAAATCATGCTTAATTAAAGTGTTAAAAATATTGAAACATCTATTTAAATTATACCTTTATTTAAGTAAATTAGTAATAAAATAGCTAATATAGAGTTAAGTTATACTCATTATAACTTTTTCTAATATAAAATGTAACTATTAGTTATTTTACACATATTTTGACATTATTAAAAGGATTCAAATGGCAACACAAAGCAAAAAAGAGTACTTAAAGGGCTGGGTACCTTATAGAATTAAACGATACTGGGCTTACATTTTAGCAACAATTGTAGCACTAGTATTACCTTGGATTAAAGTTGGAGACAACCACTTTTTTCTACTAAATTTCGACCAAAAACAGTTACAGTTTTTATTTACTCGTTTCGATATGCAAGAGCTATATATTATGCCATTTATGCTAATGCTTCTATTTTTAGGAATATTTGCCCTAACAGCATTTGCAGGGCGTGCATGGTGTGGTTGGGCTTGTCCACAAACAATATTTAGAGTAATTTACAGAGACTTAATAGAGACTAAGCTTCTTAAAATTAGAAAAAATATTAAAAATAAGCAAAAAGAGCCAGACTACAATAAAAATAGAGCTAAGCAGATAGTTGCAATACTTATTTGGTCTGTACTATCTTTAATTGCAGCTGCAGACTTTATGTGGTTCTTTGTACCACCAGAGACATTCTTTAGTTACCTTAACAACCCATCTGAGCATATGGTAATGATTGGTTTTATTATAGGTGTAGCACTATTTTTAATAGCAGATGTAGTATTTATTAAAGAGGATTTTTGTGTATATATTTGCCCATATAGCCGTGTACAATCGGTTCTATTTGACGAAGATACTATTATGGCAGTTTACGACCCAATTAGAGGTGGTAAAATATACGAAGGTCACGGTGGCGATAAACACAAAGTTGCAAATAGCCAAAAAGAGCTTTTAGCTAAAGAGCCAGATGCAGAGTGTACAGCTTGCGAGAGTTGTGTTCGTGTGTGCCCAACACATATCGATATTAGAAAAGGTCTACAACTAGAGTGTATTAACTGCTTAGAGTGTGTTGATGCTTGTACAACAGTTATGGGTGCACTTAATAAGCCAAGCTTAGTTCAGTGGTCAAGTGAGAGAGAGACAGAAAGACACGAAGGCAAAACAAGATACTTTAGACCTAAAATTTTAGGTTATGTTGGTGTACTACTTGCTGTTTTAGTTGCTATGTTTGTTATGGGTAGCAAAAAAGAGAATATGCTACTAAATGTTAACAAAGATACAAGACTTTATAAGATTCTTCCAGATGGTCAGGTAGAAAACAGCTATTTAGGGCTTTTCCAAAATACTGATGTTAAAGACCATACATACTACTTTAGTGTAGATAATAAAGATATAGAGATTGTAAGACCAAGCGAGAAGTTTAAAATTAAAGCTAGAAACAAAAGAAAGAAAGCAATTTTACTTAGAGCTAAAAAGCCTTTAGTAGCAAATGCAACAAAAGATACATCTATTCCTATTACAATTAACGCATACGCTGTTGATGATAAAAAGAAGATTAGTATCTTTAGAAAAGCGGTGTTTATTTACCCATCTAAAAAGCATATTCAAGAGAAGTTAGGGAAGTAAAACTCCCTATCTTTTTAGCCACCTACTTCCTTAAATTACTACTTTTGTAACTATTTTGCAAAAATTTTTAATATCTCATTTTAAATAAGACAAATTTTATCCGATTTAAGATATACTCTTTTATCGCTCTTACAAATAGAGCTAAATATAAAATTAAGGAAATTAAAATGGCAACAGTAACATTTAAAAATGATATAGTATGTAATTTAGCAGGAAACGAAGTAAATGTAGGAGACAAAGCTCCAGAAGTAACAGTAGTAAACTGTGATCCAATGCTACAAAACGAGCAAGTTGGTGGCGAAGGTAAGGTGCAGTTAGTAATTGCTGTTCCATCACTAGATACAGGTGTATGCGACGCTGAGACTAGAAGATTTAATACAGAAGCTGCTGCACTTGATGGTGTAGAAGTTACTACTGTATCTATGGACTTACCATTTGCAGCTGCTAGATGGTGTGGTGCTGCTGGAATTGACAATATTAAAGTATGTTCAGACTTTAGAAATAAAGATTTTGGTAACGCTTATGGTGTTCTATTAGCAGATGGACCACTTGCTGGTGTTTTAGCTAGAGTTATCTTTGTAATTGGTAAAGATGGAAAAGTTGCATATAAGCAAGTTGTTCCAGAGATTACTCAAGAGCCTAACTACGAAGAAGCTATCGAAGCTGCAAAAGCTGCTATTAGCGCATAATTTAAGAGGGCAATTTGCCCTTTTGCTACTACTTAAACAACTCCAATTATATATCTAATTATTCAATTTAATTAAAATTTATCTTGCTTTTTTATCTCTTTTTGGTAAAATAAGCTTAAATACTATTACTAAGGCTATATTATGAAAAGAAGAACACTATTACTATCTTTACTAGCTGCAGCTACACTGTTTATTGCAGGCTGTTCTACAAAAGCACCAACAGGAATAACTGGTGGTTACTACAGTAGCGAAGATTGCAAAAACAAGCCAGATGCAATCTACGACCCTGCAAATGCTGCAGATAAGATTATAGTTGTAAAAAGCGAAAGAAAGATGTACCTATATAAAGGTAGCTCAATAATTGCTACATACCCTGTATCGCTAGGCAAAAATGACCACCTTGGAAACAAAGTTAAAAGAGGCGACAAAAGAACACCAGTTGGTAGATACAGCATATTAAATAAAAGATGCCACCCAATTAAGTACAGAGCTATGACAATTTCGTATCCAAATTCGCAAGATGTAGCCAGAGCCGCAAGAATGGGTGTTGACCCAGGTAGTTTAATTACAATTCATGGGCAACCACACTGGAATGCAGATGGACACGGCGATAGCTACACACTAGCGCACGACTGGACAGATGGTTGTGTTGCACTAACAAATAGCGATTTAGATAAACTTTGGGGCAAAGTAAGAGTAGGAACTACTATAGAAATACAAAACTAATGGCAAGAGAGTACACACCAAAACAGATAGAAAAATATAAGCGCCAAAAGTATCTTGGCGCCCTTACTAAATGCACAAAAAATCTATTTAAACTATTTAAAGAAGAGTCAACAACATACACTAAATTTTGCAATAAATTTACAGAGCTAAAAAAAGAGTTAGATAAATTTAGCGACATTAGACTAGATAGCGAGCACTCAAAAAAGACAAAAGAGTACATACAAAATCTCTATAATACTACAGTTAAAGATGAAAATTTTACAGAGAGTGACTTTTTAGATATTAAAGAGAGTGAACTCTCTAAGCTAAATAGATTACAAAAATTAAAAAACAAAACTAAATACACAAAAGATAAGCACAAAAATAGTTATTAAAACTGCTCATACCCAAACTACCCATAGTATTGCATACCTTTGACACTTTTTTATGCTATCATATATAAAAGCCACTGCAAAGGTAACAAATGAAGCTAATACTACTATTTATATCATCATTACTATTAGCTGATTTTACATTAACTTATAGAATTGACAATAAAATTATTCAAACTAGCTACTACAAAGATAACAACCATACTCTGTTTAAATTTAAAACTAACGACAAAATAGTTCAAGAGTTAATTATAATAGATAATAAAAAATATCTAAGATTTACAGAAAATGGCAAAAGCAAAGTGTATGAAATACCATACAAAAAAAATGACTCTAAAAAATTAAGTAACTTAGCGCATAAGTATAAAATTATTCAAACTCAAGAAAATGGTGGCTACGACTTTAAAACAGAAAAATGGATAATTGCAAAAGCCGATAAAAATGAAACCATAATAGTTAGCAAAGATAAAAAAATATACCCTAAAGTGAAAAAAATGGTCTATGCACTTAAGAGGCTACTTCCATCAAATCAAGAGCCAGCAGCTACAATTTTTGATATGGGTAGTGGATATGCACTTATAAAATCAAAAGATATAGAGCTTTTATCTCATAATGAAAACAGCATTAAGATCTCTACTTTTAATATACAAATACAAGATAAGCTTAAAAGTATCTCTCAAAATATAGACAGATGCTCTTTACATGTGTGTTGTGGCTCAAGTGGGCAAATTAAACCAGCTATAGAGCTAAATAACTACATTAATAAAAATAGCAATAACTGGAAGCTAATAAATATCGCAAGCTGTAGCAATAGTCTAGAAAATGCCATATTAACAAATGGCAACAACTATGTAATTGTAGATTTAAACAAAAATAAAAAAGAGATGATACTAAACCTTCAAAAAAATGGCATTAAAACAGAAAGTGTAGATATTAAAAAAGAGAGTGGCTATACTATAAAATCAACCTACATTTCAGCTATAAATACAGCCATAAAAGATATTGTATTACCAACTAAAACTATAAGCATATATACTAAAGGCAAAATTGATTTAGATGCCTTTATTAAAAAAGTTATCTTCTTACAGACTCCCCAAACTCTATAACCCAATATATCTTTTCACCATCTTCGTATGCCGATACACCTACATCTTTAAATCTATTATTCATTAAAATACCACAATGACTTGGACTTCTTAAGAAGTTTTTAACTGCTCTATCAAAGTTCTCTAAAGGATCTTTGTTTCCTGTAATTGAGTACTTAGTATATGTAAGTATCTCACCTGCTAACTCACCAGACTTAACTGGATAACCAGAGTATAAAATTCTCTCGTAAAAGTTACTACCTCTTCCGTCATCTTTTTTAGCTAAATCGTACTTTGTACCAGAACCTAAATGCGTTAAGTGCTTATTAAAAGACATATCTCTAGCATGCATTCTAGCTGCATCTTCTAGTGGCACAGACCAACCTAAAGGTCTAGCCGATGGACCACACTGATTACCTGTTGATCTAATGCTATTAATAGCACTTAGCATTCTGTACTTAATTGCATTAAGTTGCAAAGAGCCCTTAAAGTTTTTAGGAAACGAATAGACTAACTTAGGATTAGTATGTTTACTATAGTTATCTAAATCACTCATGCTTGTTGCAACATAAGTCTTATATTTATTTGAGTGATACTTTGGCTTCTTGTGTTTATGTCGTCCACAACCTAACAATAAAAAGATAGTAATTATAGGCAATAAAAAATAGCTTATTTTTTGCACCGCTTGTTATCCTTTACTATATTATTTACATAATTTTAACAAAAATAACATAATACAAACATTAATGTTGCCATTTTTTGGTAACTATTATAATTATTTAACTTTTAACAGGCTCTTTTTATACTCTAATTTTGTGTTAATATTTAAGAATTCATCTAAATTTTCTACTTCTACCTCTTTAAATTTATGCGATTTTATAAAACTCATTAATCTAAAGTTACTACTTTTATGCATTTCTATAGCGCTTATTAAAACACTCTGCCTATATATTGCAACTGTTGGTTCAATACCATTAATTGAT
The DNA here is from genome assembly GCA_964517485.1 of uncultured Nitratifractor sp. GTDB lineage: Bacteria > Campylobacterota > Campylobacteria > Campylobacterales > Sulfurovaceae > JAADEQ01. The sequence goes on from CAZFCZ010000055.1 coordinate 7,498, forward strand.
TTTGCAACATATATATCGTAATTTGTATTTTTATTGTAGCAATCTAGTAGCTTATTAATGGTATTAACTGATACAAATGGTATATCTACAGATATTAAAAATATATCCTCTTTAGTATGCTCTAGTGCCGATATTATTGCATTTAGTGGGTTAAAGCTATCGTACTTATCGGCAATTATATTGGCACTAAAGTTAAACTTATTGCTCTTAGCGCTAATATATACACTATTAAAAATAGCCTCTAGCTTTCTGTATTGAAACTCTGCTAAGGTAGAGTAACCACCAAAAGGCAATAGCGCCTTATCTTCGCCCATACGGCTACTCTTACCACCTGCAATTACAACACCACTAATCGACATATTCTCTTCTTATTTTGTGTATTATTAATAATATTGCAGATAGCAAAGCAATAAATGCCTCGAACATAAATAAACCACTTGCAGATATTTTATATATTACTCCAGAAACAACAGCCCCAACTGCTCCACCAAGTCCAAAACTAATACCTAAAAAAAACTGCTGTGCTAGCCTTTTTTGGGTATAAAGCTTATAAACATACGCAATTGCAGCAGTGTAGTATAGAGCAAAACTTAACGCATGTAAGCCTTGCGAAAACATTATTATATTTAAATTTGCAGGATACTGCGCAACAAGTAGCCACCTTACTGCACCACTTAAAGTAGATATTAAAAGCAGTGTCAATAGGTTAAAATTAGCAAGCAAAGGACCTTGAAATACAAGCATTACAATTTCGCAAACAACGCCAAAAATCCATAGGTAGCTAACAATATCTAATGCAAGTGTGTTACTTGTTTCGTAAATTGTAAAAAAGTTATAAAACCCACCAAAACTAAATTGAAACAAGAATATACTAACCCAAAACGCCCAATATTTAGATAGAGAAAAGCTACTGCTATCTTCTTGTATCTGCTCTTTTGTGCTATCTTTGTCAAACTTTGCTAGCACAAAACCAGTTAACATTGTAAATAGTGCCATTAAAGAGAGCGACACAAGTGCTACTATATAACTATTTAAAATATTACCCAACACAAAAGCAACAATCGAAAAGCCAACAGAACCCCAAAGCCTAATTTTTCCATAGCGCTCTTTACCTATTTGCTCTATTGCAATAGTCTCTACAAATGGCAACGCCGCACCCATTGCCCCTCCATATATTAAGCTAACTAAAAGTAGTAGCCAAAAACTATTAATAGTTATAAAAAATATAAGAGTTATAAAAAAGGTTGCAATTAAAGAGATAAAAAATACTCTATGTGTTAGATTTATCCATTTTTTAAATATAAATGGCAGTAAAAAGCGCATTAGTGGTGCACTTGTATATATTGCTCCAATCTCTACAGAGCTATATCCAATATCTTTTAAAACTTTAGGCATAAATATAACATGCACGCCCACCATAGCAAAGTAAAATAGGTAAAATAACCCTAAAGCTAGGGCTACATTTTCAAAAGGATTAAGCTTTAGTTTTGTCATAAATTAGTGCAGTAGATGCAATTATATCGTGTAGGTTTCTGCCATCTTTTCTAAAAAAAAGTATAATCCAGCCAAAAATTAAAAATGTAATTTTAGCTAACAGCTGTCTTAAGATAATTGTACTTACAGGTGGCATCTTTCCAGTTGGCAGAAAAATTAATTTTAAATTATACGCTCGCATACCAGGCGTTTGCCCACTTTTAAGAATAAATAAAACCTCTACAATAGCAAGCGGAACTAAAATTGTAATCCAACCTACAATTTTATTAGCTGCAAAAGCCTCTCTATCGCCAAATACAACATAAAAAACAATATACATAATTGGCATCCATAGCATAAAACTATCTGTTAAAATAGCTTTAAAAATTTCGCCTTTTTTAGCATATCTTTTATTATCTTTAGTGCTCTTTTCTTTCTCTTTAGGCTCTACTTTACGCCCTTGCTTTAGGTCTCTAAATCTCTGCTTTTCCATTAGTGTTTTGCTCCTAAACTCATACTAAATATAGGTAAAAGCATAGCAAGAACAATTGTTCCTACGATTGCTCCAATAAATAGCATCATAAACGGCTCCATAAGGCTTAGAAGCACTTTTATTTTATCTTTATTCTCTTCGTTATATAGTTTTGCCATACTCTTAAGTACAGAAGCAACACTACTACTCTCTTCGCCAAGCGCAAGCGATTGCATAAAGTTTTTCTTTAGCTTCGCACCCTTGGTTCTAAATAGCGCAACTGATAGTTTGTTACCCTCTATTACCTTTGCAGACGCCTTATCAAAAAGCTCTCTTAAGGCACTATTATTAAATGTGCTAGATGCTAGCTGAACAGCCTGCGCATACGACACACCAGAATCAAGCATTAAAGATAAAATATAGCTAAATCTACCAAGCTCATAGTTTTGTATAATATTACCAATTACAGGCACTCTAAGAAGCAAAGAGTCTATTAGTTTTCTAAAAGATGCAATCTTAGAGTAACTAAACTGAAACAGTGCAACAATAGCAATTAGAGCTAAAATAATAATTAGCCAATAGTTAATAAAAAAGTCGCTAAGCCCTAAAATAAACTCTGTAATCCACGGCAGTTTTTGCCCCGTATCTGCAAATATTTGTGTAATTTTAGGCACAACAAATGTAATTAAAAATGCGCTCATACCAATTGCAACAATAAAGATAAACGCAGGATATATCATAGCATTTGTAGCTTGCTTTTTAACCTCACCTTGCGAGCTAAAAAACTCACCCATTGTAGATAAAACATCACCCATCTTACCACTTTGCCCAGAAACATTAACACTTTGCAAAAAGAAATCTGGTAACTCATACACCGACTGAGAGTTAAGCGCAACATAAAGCGACTTACCCTCTTCTACCATCTTTTTAACCTCTTCTATAAAAGAAGCATACTTCTTTTCGCCCTTATGCTGGTTGTGCATTAGCTTTAAGGCTGTTACTATTGTCATACCAGAGTCGATATAGCTAGATAACTCTTTAGAGAATGCACTCATTAAAGCGCCATTCATTGGTCTTTTTTTAAGGTTAGATAGAAGCGCCGTACCCCCACCCTCTTCTAGACTTTGGTAAAAAATACCCTTAGATTTTAGTATTCCTTTTGCTTCATTAAAGCTACCAGCAACAATAACACCTTTAACTTTTTTGCCCTCTCTAGTTAAGCCTTTATATTTATACTGCATCGATCCTGCTTTTTTAATTCTATTATAAGTTAATTTTGCTTTAAAGGTGCTGGCATACTTTCTACATATATTGATTGTGACGGAAATGCAAATCCACTGCCATGTTTAGCGACAATTTTAGATATCTTATAGTTAATATCTTCTCTAATATCTAAATATACCTGCCAATTAGCACTATTTGTAAATGTGTATATAAATATCTCTTGCGCCGAATCTCCAAAATTATCAAAATTAACCATTAAAGTTTCGCTCTGCTCTATACCGCTGTGGCTCTTTAGCATGCTCTTAATATCTTTTACAATTAGCTCTATTTGCTCGTTAGTTGTATCGTAAGTTAAACCTATGCGCATCTTTATTCTTCTAATATCTCGTCTAGAGAAGTTCTCTATATTTGAATTTGCAACAATAGAGTTGGGTATCGCAACCAAAGATTTATAAAAAGTTCTAATCTTTGTTGTTCTCATACCTATATCCTCTACAATCCCCTCTACACTATCTACTTTTACCCAATCGTCAACCTTAATACTCTTATCTACCATAATTGCAATAGAGCCAAAAAGGTTTGCAGCAGTATCTTTAGCAGCAAGAGCAAATGCCAAGCCTCCAATACCTAGTGATGCAATTAAAGCCGTAACATTTATACCCCACAAAGTTAAAATAGAGCTTGCACCCACAACCCAAAGTACTATCTTAATTACCCTAATTATAAACTTAGCCAACTCATGAGATAAATCTTTGCTAACTTTTGCCAAAGCAGCATAAATTACACCTTTAATACCATCTAAGATGGCATTAAGTATCCAAAATAGGCTATATACCGCCATAGATGCTAAGATTAAATTTATACTCTTGCTATTTAAATACAAAAGCGAAACTAAAACATAAAGTCCAAGTATTAAAAATGTAAACTTTAGCGGTTTTTCCAAATTTACTACTATTCTATCGTCATAAACTGTTTTTGTTTTAGTTGTTATTTTTCTTACTAACATAATTAATGTTTTAATTAAAAGGGGTCTAATAAAAAGAATAAACAAAAAAAGTGAAACTGCTAAAATTAGTTGTGCATATGTAATGCCAAAAATATATGTTGTAAGAATTGGAAACTTTTTATATAAAAGCACAAGCATATCTTGCGCTACAGAATATAAAGAACTATCAATCTGCTTTGCAACTTGCGTTGTTACTGTAATGTTACCTTCGCTACTCAAAATCTGCCTTTTTACTCGACATTATACATAAATTAGAAGGCAAATAAAAGTCATACTCCCTTAATATGGCGTAGCATCTATAAAATTATCTGCTTGTCTCTCTATAATCTCCACTACTCCAGCTTGAACATAATCTATATCATCTATAAAATCTTTTCTCTTCCAACCCATTGTCTGCATCGTATTTATACAACCAATAAACTCTACATCATACTCCATTAAAGAGCTAATTCTACTTAATGTCTTTTTATTGTAATCTTTTTTTAATACATTTAAACCAGGGCCATACGCAACTACAACTACCTTTAATGCGCCATCTGGATACTCTTTTAATATATTATATATAGTTCCTAACATATGATTTGCTTTATGTATATCTTTACTATTTAGCTTCATTATTATCTTTCTTGGTTTATCAAAAGATGGTTTTGGCTCTTTAAAGTTATACTTTCCAAAAATAACTGCTGGCAATATTAGCAAAATTACAAATAGTTTTCTCACATTAATCCTTTATATTTACACTATCGTCTATATTAATTACACCACCTTTAACTATCTTACAATAAACTCCCCTATGTTTTAATATAAGTTTTGGTAACTTTGGACTATATTTACTAAGGTGCTTACATAGCGTACAAGCTTCTGTAATCTCTATTTGTACACTGCCAATTGTTAAAATAGTTCCTACGCTTAAAGTGTGTGGGTCAAAACTTAAAAGTATATTCTCTCCAAGTGCCGCACTTGGTATATTTATGCTCTTTTCTTTTGCCATAATATATGGCTTTGCACCAACTATCATTACACTTTTATCTATACTCTTATTTGCAAACTTATCGTCTTTAATGCCGTAGTTCTCAACTAAGTTTAGGCTATTTTTACTCTCCCTTATGCCGCTAGTTCCAACTGGTGCAATATAGAGTTTTTCTACTTTTCCTATCTTCACAATTCTCTCCAAACTATATTTTAAAGCATCTTTAAAACCTTAATACTCATAATGGCCTTTAAGGATATAAGATTTTACAAAAGGCTCTTAAACCCTAGCCAAAGCTAAGTCGATATGAGCATTTTATGAAAGATTGTATCTTTAAAGAATACCTTATAATATTATAACTCTAGATATACCCTTATATTAAAACTACAGTTTGTGCAAGCCAAAAGGCTTAACACTTTGTAATACCCTTGTTGTTTTTAATTCCAACAATTTCTGGTGTATCAACTTTAAGTTGCTTAATGTGCTTAACATTTTTAAGATAATTCTCTACAGTCTCCCACACTGGTTCACCAGCTGCTTTAGAGCCAACTGTTGACCAACCAGCAACCTTATATACTTTCTTAGGATCTAGTGGTTTGCCATCTAGCATCTTAACATTACTAATTCTCTTACCCATCTTCTGAAGTGGATCAATAGTATAAGATATACCACCTGTTCTAACCATATCTCCACCTTGCTGATAAAATGGGTCTTGGTTAAACAAGTTATCGGCAACATCTTCTAGGATATTCTTAATTGTATTACCATTCATCTCTTTTAGGTATGTCTCTGGGTATGTCATAGCTGTTTGTGTTGCTAAATCATCAAAAGTAATATCTTGACCTGGCATTACACTAGTACCCCACCTAAATCCTGGAGATAAAGATACATCAGCACCTTTAACCACACGAAGAGCATCACAAATTATCTGATCAAAACTTCCATTAAAGTTACCTCTTCTAAATAGAGTTACATCAGTTGTTCCAACTACTCTTTCTAAGTCGCTTAAGAAAGGTTTTCTAACACCATTAATATACTTTTTCATCTCTTTATCTTCTGGAACTAAATCAGAAAATACAGGAAGAAGCGTAAATTTAAAATCTTTTATCTTTCCATCTTGAATATCTAAATCCAATACATTTAAGAATTTACCATTACTTCCAGCATTACACACATAAGTTGTACCACCTTTATTCTTAACTGGCACAGCTTCTGGAACACCATCGTGCGTATGTCCACCCATAATAAAGTCTAACCCACTAACAACTTGTGCTAACTTTTTATCAACATCAAAACCGTTATGAGAAAGAAGTATTATCGCATCTGGTTTCTCTTTTTTCTTAATTTGAGCAATTATACCCTGTAGCTCTTCTGGCTTAATACCAAATGTCCAATCAGGAATAAATCGTTGAGGATTTGCAATAGTTGTATAAGGAAATGCCTGTCCAACAATAGCAACCCTAGCTTTTCCTAACTTCTTAACAACATATGGCTTAAATAGTAATCCACTATCTTCGTCAAATGCAGGCGAACCGTCCATAAGAGCATCCTCTTTTACAAATACATTTTGTGCAATAAAGTCTGCTTTTAACTCTTTTACATTTGCTAAAATTTCGTCTGCTTTATATGTAAACTCCCAGTGTCCAACAGCTACATCAACACCAAGTAGGTTCATAGCACCAACCATATCCCTACCTCTTGTTTGCAACGAAGTCCAACTACCTTGCCAAGTATCACCACCATCTAAAAGTAGTGTTTTATCTTTACCAAAATCACCTCTTAAGGTATCTACCATTGTCTTAATATGCGCAAAACCACCCATCTTACCAACAGCTTTAGCATGCTTTTCAAACTCTACACAAGAGAACGCATAAGTTAGCCTATCGTTACCTTTTATATGAAAATAGTCTAAAAAATCTTTCCCAACAATGTGAGGTGGCACATTTTTATTACCATATAGACCAATATTTACGCTAGGCTCTCTAAAATACACAGGCATTAGCTGTGCATGAGAGTCTGTCATATGTAATATTCTAGCGTTTCCAAATGGTTTAAGCTTATAGTAGCTATCAAGCTTTCCATTAGGAGACAATCTAGTGTGCGAATTTGCAAAAATAGGCGTACTACCTAAAGACGCCATTAAATACATAAACTCTCTTCTTCCAAAACTCATGTTATTCCTTTAATATTTAAAACCATCACCAGGCACAGCCATGCGCCATGTTTTTTCTGCCTCTACTTTTTGCTGTAAACCTCTTATAGCAAAAGTACAAGCTCTCCAAGTTGCATACTCTGTATCAAACTTTTTAGTTTTATCTTTGCCTTTGCTCTTATACTTAATGACTGTAACTTTGCTTTTTGCTTTTATAGCTTCACTAGCATACTTAATATACTCTCTATTTTTTACTCCAAGTCTCTTAAATTCAACTCCAAGTTTTATAGCTTCTTGATTATACTTTTTAGCAATATCTAAAACTTTATCTAGACCATTTGCTTTAACATCACAAACCTTTTTAACATTAAGCTTTGCTGCATCTTCTAGTAATCCTGCAGTTGCAAATGTTAAACTCGCAACCACAGATACTAATATAATTTTTTTCATCATAAGCTCCTTACTTTCTTATATCTGGGCCATCAACTGGCATACCATTTGACATATAAGCCATAAAATAAGATAACTCATTTAACCACTTGCTTCCAGGCTTATGCGGATTTTCACCCTGATCCTTATTACACCCCTTAAGGCGTCTTTCTAAAGTACCTAACCCTTCCCACTTAAGTCTATAAACAGGAAAGTGCGTAGTCTGGCCAAGAAGCGGAGACATATACTCATTTCTAACTCTCTGTCCAGCACCCTGCACATGGCAACTTGCACAAGACAACTTTAGATAACCTCTTTGAGAGTAATACTCTTTTTTACCTCTCTCGTAAGCCTCTGCTGCCTCTTTAGAGTCGATAATAATATTTACCTTTTTACCCTTCTCTTTACTAGTAAAAGCAAAATATGCTTCTAAATCTGCCATTTTACCTTTTGTCTGTTTCCATGTTTTTTCACCATTATCTTTTAAGCAACTATTAATTGCACCAGTTAGTGTAATAACACCTTTACCTTTAACAAACTTAGGATAGTCGCCAGCTATTGTTGTATCTGGAAAACAATCTTTAAAACTCTTACCATTTTTAAATTTTACACCATCGTACAACTCTTTACCAGCATCTATAGCATCTTCGTATGGTGGCATCTCAATAACCTCTTCGTACTGCTCGCGACCACCTTTATTAAATGCATACGAGCCCAATCTAAACTCATCACCCTTAATGCCCCACTTAAAGTTTTTATCTAACTCATCTTTAGTAGAGTAAGGAAAAAAAGCTGTTGCACCTTTTTTATCGGCAAATTTTTTTTCTAAATACTCTTTTAGTGCTTCTTTATCTTTATTAGCTTGAGCACTAAAGTCTTGAGCACTAAGTAGTGCACAAGAAGCAATTAGCAAACTTACAACTCTCTTTTTCATCTTTAATCCTTTCGCCTTTTGAAAAAAAGCTAATTACTTAATTTTTGCCTTTTTGCTCTTTGTCTCACCTTTAAGGTCTATCCAGCTTATCTCAAGCTCTTTACCCGACTCACCTTTAAACTTAAACTTAATAAATGGGTTTTTAGATAAAAATTGGCTAGTACTTGCTTCGTAAACTGGCTTACCATCTACTTTTGCCTCTATAAATACTATAAAGTTTGCATCTTTACCCTTCTTCTTAGCTATATCATAACTTAACATCTCGTGCTTTAAACCCGCTTTTACTGAAACTACACCATCTTTAGCTTTTGCTTTAATTCTCATATTTTTTCCTTTATTTTAATCTTTTTTTTACTTAAATTATCTATCAACTAACTCTGCTGGTTTAATCAACCACCACATCCACCAGCTGTTACTTTAACTACTTTGCTAGCCTTATAAAGTTTACCATCAACATCTGCTACAACTACTACTGTTCCTGTCTTAGCCATCTTAATTCTTACTCCATAATCAGGAATACCACCTTCAGGAATATCCCATACTGCAACTAACGACTCTGGGTTTGCACTCTGAAATAGTGCTACTTTACTAGCTTTTTCTAACTTAAAGCTAACAGGCACTACAGCACCATTTTCTGCAATATCCGGAGCTTTTAGTTTAACATTACCATCTTCTACTTTATCGCTACCAAATACCGCTTTTATTGCTTCGTTTATTCCCGATAAGTCATTCTCTACATCTTTGTTCTTAATAGACCATACCTTTGGCATCTCTTTTCTATAGTTCTTTGCCATTGCCGTAACTGGTGCAAGCGAAATTGCTGCTACTCCTAAACCTAAACCTAAAAATTTTCTTCTTTGCATTGTTTTCTCCTTAATTATTTAATTGTTTTTAAATAAGCAACTACTGCGTTAATTTGCTTATCACTCAATACGCCATTCTTACCAAAAGCAGGCATAGCCGAAATAGGGTTTGTTGTATATGGGTCATAAACCTTATCGTATAAAGCCTTCTTCGGCCAAGCCGATAGGTACTGAAGCTTAGGACCAAAACTCCCTGGACCATCAACTTTTTCCCCATTTACATCATGACATGCAAAGCAGTTACCTAACTTTTTTGTCATAAATATCTTTTTACCCTCTTTTACAAGTTCATCATTTGCAAAAGTAACTCCACTTGTAACTGCAATAGCCGATGCTATTACTAATAATTTTTTCATAACCTATCCTTTATTTAGACTTATCTACCATATAGTCAACAAGACCTTTTAACTCAGCATCGCTTAAGTCGGCATGTCCACCCTTTGGAGGCATTCCTTGGAAACCTTTAATTGCATGCTCATAAAGCACCTCTTTACCCTGCTTAATTCTAGAAGCCCAAGCCTCTTTATCTCCAGGAACTGGCGCAATAACTTTATTTCCATGGCAAGCGTTACACTTTTGCTCAAACATATCTGCATACTTGCTATTAGCTGCACCACTTTTTGCTTCTACTTTTGGTAGATCTCTCTTTTGCGAAACAGCAGGCTCAATACCACTATCTAATGAATTCTTAACTCTTACTACCTTACCAGTAGGACAGTTTTTCATACATCTTTTAGTTGGTGTACCATAGTTGCTAGAGTCACTTAAGAACTTCTTCATATTCATAGCGCCATCTTTGCCATTAACCTCTGGATAAAACCCATTTACATTTGGCATAACAACTTTCATTAACGCTTTCTTATCTAAAACAAAGTCATCATCTAAATCTTTACCATCAATTTGCACCTCATTAACCGATAACAAATATGCAACAATCGCATAAACATCATCGTCACTTAAACTCATTGGATGAGGAAATGGCATAGCTGTCTTTACATACCACCATAAAGTAGATGCATACGGCCAGTAACTACCAATTGCTCTCATTGGTGGTTCATCTCCATTTTCTGGGTGAATTAGCTGATTTTTTAAGCTATCTATATCGCCTCCTGCAAGTGGTGGATATCCTCTACCACCTGTACCCATATCACCATGGCACATAGCACACTGCGCTTCAAAAAGTTCATCACCACGCTCTACAGACCCTTTACCATCTGGTAGCCCTTGCCAATCATAACGCACATCAATATCGCCAGCTTTAATCTCTTTAGCACTTGGTGTTCTACCAAACTTTACTGTAGCCTTATCTACTTGCGTATTTACTCTATAAACTCCTGCATAAGAGCCATCTTTAACCTTATAAACAACTCCACCATCAATTGCTTTATCTTTAAAAGCAGGTGCTTTTACATCACCAGCATAAGTAGTCGAAGCAGCTAGTAGCACAAATGCAACCACTTTAGATAATTTTTTAACTTCTAATGTGAACATTATGCACCTCCCCATTTGCTTTAATTTCCCATGTAACTATCGCATTACGATGATAGATTGTCTCTACACCAACACTCTTAACCTCTTGATCAATAGTTGGCTGTACATATCCAGCATCATCATAAGCTCTAGAGCTAAGTAAAATTGGCTTACCATCCCACTTATACATAAAGCTAAATCTTGTCCAAGACTTAGGCAACACCAAACCTTTAAGACTTGCCTCAGTCCAGTTCTTTCCGCCATCAAAGCTTATATCAACACCCTTAATTGTGCCGTGTCCACTCCATGCAAGTCCCTCTATCTCTACCATATCACCAGCTTTTAGCTCAGTCCATGGCTTATCTGGGCATGGACTAGTTACTACAGAGTTAACCTCCATAGGCCAAAAATATCTTATTGCCTTACCACTTGGTGTTAACATAGTATATTTAGAAGTCTCCTCTTTTGCATGCCAAGGCTTATCACCAAACTCTAAGCGCTTAAGCCACTTAACATTTAAGTTTCCTTCCCAACCTGGAACTAGCAGACGCACTGGATACCCCTGCTCTGGTCTTAGTGCCTCACCATTTTGAGCCCAAACAACCATTGCATCGTCTAATATCTTCTCTATTGGAAGTGTTCTTCCCATATGCGAATTATCATTACCCTCTGCTAAAACCCATTTAGCTTCTGGTTTAATACCTACATCTTTAAGAATATTAGATAACTTTGTACCAGTCCACTCAGCTGAACTCATCATACCTTTCATAAACTGCAAAGTATTAAACTGTGGCGATCTCCACCCAGTAGAACCATTTGCAGGACACTCAATAAAATGAATTCTAGACTCTTTAGGATACTTTTTTAACTCATCTAGAGTTAAAACTAATGGTTTCTCAACTAGACCATGAATAACCAATCTATACTCATTAGGGTCAACTTGCGCTACTCCACCATGGCTTCTACTAAAGAATAGTCCATTAGGAGTAATAATACCCTCTAAATCCTGTATAGGACACATAGCAACAGATGCATACATATCACCTGAACTTAAAAGTTTATGTACTCTTCTAGTTACAGTGTGCTCATATGGTGAAGGTAGTCCATATAGATTTTTATCTACTGGCAACCCAAGCTTTTTACCCCACTCTGGCTCTTCTATAAGTATTGGGTCATCACCCGCTCTTAATGTAGCTGGAGCAAGAGCACCCGCTGCCACTACAGATGCGGCTATATTCTTTAAAAAGCCTCTTCTGCTAGCAGTTGTGTTTTTGTTACTATTTTTCAAAATTTGCAACCTCCTAACTCTTATTTACACTCCTATAGTAGCTACTATTATCAAATATTACAATTAAATTATAATAATCCAATATAATATTTAGTTATATGATACTATTAGTTACACAAGTAGTATATATATAAATAATTATTATTTAATTAGTTAAGTAGTTTTTTTGATAATAATTTTTTTGTATAATGTAATAAGTTAGAAAATGTGTGTATAGGTATATTATTACTCACCAATGAATAATCTTAATCTTTGATGTAGTGATTTTGTTAACTATTTTTTATCTTAGATAACCACTCTTTTAGAGTTTTTTCAAAGCCTATTGAACTACTTTTATAAAACTCTATATCTTTCTCTAAATATTTTTGCTCTACATAACCACCAAGATCGTGTGGATACTTATAGTTTGCTGCTTTTGGGCAGATGTTATCTGGTATCTTTAGATCATTGCTATTTTTTACAAAATCTAAAGCGCTATTAATAGCATTATAGCAGCTATTACTCTTTGGCGAAGATGCCAAATATACAACAAGTTGAGATAGCGTTATTCTAGCCTCTGGATAGCCAATATTTTTAACAATATTTAAAGTACTACTTGCTAAATTTAGCGCATTTGGATTTGCATTTCCAATATCTTCGCTAGCTAAAATTGCTAGCCTTCTTGCTATAAACTCTGGTGCTTCCCCACCCTCTATTAGCCTTGCAAGGTAGTAAATAGAGGCATCTATATCGCTACCTCTAATGCTCTTTATTAGTGCCGATGCCAACTCGTAGTGGCTATTTGCCTCGCTACTGCCAGCTCGAAGTGCACTACTTCTAATTGCTTTTACAATCTTAAGTGTTACCTCTTTTGCGCTAGCCATTACGCTACTCTCTAGCAAGTTTAGAGCCCCTCTTGCATCACCATTGCTACTTTGTGCTATATACTCTAAGGCCTCGTTGCTAACACTAAAGCCCTCTTCTTTAATAACTCTTTTAAGTAAAAGCTTAATATCTTCTAAGGCTATGCAATTTAGCTTAAATAGGTGGCTTCTAGATCTAAATGCAGCCGTTAAAGTGTAGTATGGATTAGCCGTAGAAGCTCCAATTAGAATAATCTTTGCACTCTCCATAAATGGTAGTAAAACCTCTTCTTGAGTTTTAGTTAATCTATGAATTTCGTCTATAAAAATTAGTGGTTTTGTAAGTGCATTTTTGTAGTTTGCTATAACTTTTCGTATCTCTTCTATCTTAATAGATGTTGCATTAAACTCGTAAAAATCAAATCCTAGCTCTTTAGCAATTACCCTAGCTAAGGTTGTTTTGCCACACCCTGGCTCGCCAAAAAAAAGCGCATTAGGAAAGTAATTATTGGCTAAAAAGCCGCTAAATACCCCGCCTTCGCCAATTAAATGGCTTTGCGATAGTATATCCTCTAACTTTTGGGGTCTATACTTTAATGCTAAGTTCATAAATTAACAAAAGCTTTAGATTACTTGTATATGGTACTCTCTATTATCTCTAGCGCCATCAAATTCGCAAAAGAAAATTCCTTGCCACTGCCCTAAAAATAGCTGTCCATTTACAACTGGTAGCACCACTCTTTGCCCACAAAGTGCAGCTTTAATATGTGCAGGTGCATTTTCATCATCACTTGCATAAACTTTATCTACAGGCGCAATATGGCTTAAAGATGCTAAAAAGTCTCTTCTTAATTTTGGATCTTGGTTCTCAAAAAACAAAATCGAAGCAGTAGTATGCGAGCAAAAAATTGTACACAACCCATTTACTACACCAAGTTTTACCACCTCATCTTTTACCTGCTCTGTAATGTCTATCATTTGTGTTTTGTATTTTGTACTAAGCTTAACTGTCTGCATCATCTCTCTCCTCTTTTAAATATAGATGTAACTCTTCATACTCTTTTGTACTAAGATACCTTGTTTTACCCTCTGGCAAATTATTTAACTCTATAAAACCATAAGCTACTCTTTTTAAATCCACAACCTCGGCTCCAAAGTGCGCAAAAAAGCGTCTTAGCTCTCGGTTTTTACCCTCGGCAATTGTAACTCTAAGCTTGCTAAATTTACCAGTTGTGCCTCTATCTACAAAGTCTATAAATGGTGCAAATGTCATAGATTTAACTTTACTTTTCTCGTGCCCACCTGCTGTTGCATCTTCTAAAGTAAGCCCATTTTTCATAGCTTCTATCATCTCTTCGCTTACTATTTTATCTATTTTTATATTATAAACTCTTGGTAAGCTATCTTCCATAAGTCTTGTTGCAACTTTTACATTATCGGTTAAAAGAATTAACCCTTCGCTTGCGTAATCTAGTCGACCAACTGCTGTAAAGTGTCTAAACTTTCCTGGTAGTAGATGGTAAATTGTAGTTCTGCCTCTGTCGTCTTTTTTAGTAACTAAGCACCCCTTTGGCTTGTTGTAAACAACCATTGTAAGCTCGAACTCTGCTCTAGATTTTACCTCTTTACCATTTACAAATACTCTATCATCTTTTTGCACTTGGTAGCTAAAATCTGTAATTGGAATACGATTTATCTTAACTTTACCATCTTCTATTAATCTATCTGCCTCTCTTCTAGAGTACTTTGTGTAGTGTGCTATGTATCTATTTATTCTCACTCTCTATCCCTGCTTCTATTAAGTCGTGTATATGAATTGCTCCAACTAGCGACTGCTCTTTAACAACTAAAAGTAGCTGTATTCTCTTGCTCTCTATAATTTTTAGCGCATCAACTGCTAAAATAGAGGCATCTGTAATTGCAAATGGCTCTTTGCTCATAAACTGCTCTATTGGCGCATTAAAGTCAAAATCTTCTCTTAAAAGAGCCCTTCTTAAATCGCCATCACTAAAAATACCTACAACTTTAGAGTCCTTTGCAACTATAATATTGCCAAGCCTTCCTTCGCTCATAGGTATTATAGCCTCTTTTATAGATACGCTAGGTGCCACCACTGGCAGATCTGACTTATCTATTAAAAAGTGCTCTGCTCTTAAGTATAATCTCTTACCCAATGCACCAGCTGGATGAAACTTCGCAAAATCCTCTTGCCCAAATCCTCTTATATTCATTAGCGCAACTGCTAGTGCGTCGCCAAGTGCTAAGGTTAGCGTTGTACTAGATGTTGGTGCAATACCTAGTGGGCAAGCCTCTTTACTTACACTTATATCTATATGCGCATCGCTAAAACTACCCAAAATAGTATCTTTAGCCTTGCTCATACCAATAACAGGAATATTAAAATTTTTAATATGTGGCAGCAGGCTTGTTAGCTCTTCGCTAGCCCCACTATAACTAATTGCTAAAACACCATCGCCGCTACTTATCATACCCAAATCTCCATGCATCGCCTCTGCTGGGTGCAAAAAGAAACTAGGAGTTCCAGTACTAGCAAGCGTAGCCGCAATTTTAGAGCCAATATGCCCCGATTTACCAACACCAATTACCACAAGCTTTCCGCTAAGATCCAATATTAGCTCTACAGCCTTATCAAACCCTTCTGCTACTCTCTCTTTTGACTCAAGCAGAGTATTAGCTTCTGTAGTAAGTGTCTCTTTGGCGTAATCACTCGGGCGCATAGTTTAAACCATAAATACTGTTGGTATAATTATCGGATAGCTCTTATACTGCTTAATTATAAATTTACGAACTATATTTCTTACATCATCTTCGATTATTTTTGCATTTAAGCTCTTCTCAGTAGCTGATGTACTTAGGTGTACCTCTATTAGCTCTGATATCTTCTTAGCAAACTTATCGCTATCTTTGTTAGCTACAAGTCCATGCGCTGTTACAACTGGCTTAGCAGCAAGCTTCGCCTCTTGTGTGCTAACTTGAAGCATAACATTAACAATACCCTCGGTTGCTAACTTTTGTCTATCGCTTACAACATCAGAGTAAACCTCTTTATTACTTTGGTTGTCGATATAGCGCTTACCTGTCTTAACACTCTTAACCTTCTTAAGGTATTTAGGTGTTATCTCAACTTGATCACCATCGCTCATTAGTAGTGTGTTTCTCTCGTCAACCCCACAACTAACTGCTGTTCTTGCGTGCGCTGCAATGTGGTTGTACTCTCCGTGCACTGGTAAAAAGAACTTAGGCTGAGCAAGACGAATAATAAGCTTTTGCTCCTCTTGGCTAGCGTGCCCCGATACATGAATATCGCTAAACTCTTTATATCTAACAGTAACTCCACTCTTAAGCAGAAGGTTCATAAGCTTAGATACAGAACCCTCGTTACCAGGAATTGCACTAGCACTAATAATTACAGTATCGCTTGGCTTTAACTTAATGTGTCTGTGCTCATCTGTTGCCATACGACTAAGTGCAGCCATAGTCTCGCCTTGCGAACCAGTTGTTACAACTAAAATCTCGCTATCTTTGTATCTATTAACCTCGTGCGCATCAATAAAGTGCTCTTCTCCAATATCTATATACCCTAAGCGTCTTGTTGTCTCGATATTTCTCTCCATAGAGCGCCCAATTACACAAATTTTACGCCCATGTCTAACACCACGCTCCATCGCTTGGTAGATTCTGTGAACATTCGAAGAGAAAGTAGACATAATAACTCTACCATTAGCCTTATCAAATAGCTCATCAAATGTCTTACCAACTACAATTTCACTCTTTGTAAACCCAGGTGCATGCGAGTTTGTAGAGTCGCTAAATAGGCAAAGAACTCCTCTTTCGCCATAGTGCGCCCATCTGTGTAAATCCATTGTGTAGCCATCTACTGGAGTGTGGTCTATCTTAAAGTCTGCTGTGTGCATTAAGATACCAGCTGGTGTCTCGATTGCCAAAGAGCAAGCATCTACAATAGAGTGCGTATTGTGTAGCCACTCTATTTTCATATCACCAATATCGTAAATCTCTCTTTTTACAACATATCTAAAGTACTTCTTATCTGCTGTAAGTCTATGCTCATCAAACTTATTACCAATCATTGCAAGTGCAAGTGGCGTAGCATAAATAGGAAACTTAAGCTCTTTAAATAGGTATGCAATAGCCCCAATATGGTCTTCGTGTGCGTGTGTTATAACAATTGCTTTAATCTTATCTTTAATTGCATGCAAATAGCTAAAATCAGGCACTAATATATCTACACCATGCATTGTCTCATCTGGAAAGCTCATACCAACATCTATAATAATTGCAGTGCTCTCTGTCTCTAAAACAGCAATATTTCCACCAATCTCGCCTAGCCCTCCAAGCGGAGTAAAGCGCACTTTACCACCACCTAGATTAATCTTTTTCCACGGCTCCATTCTCTCTTTTTGAGCCTTTTCGTTATCTAAAATAGCTTGCTTCATATCTGCTGGAACAGTAGTATCTATTTTTATTCTTCTGTTGCCTCTAGAGCCTCTGTTTTGGTTGTTACGATTGTTGTTATTTGGGCGTCTATTGCCATTTTGTCTATTTGGCTGGTTGCTGTTTCTATTTTTGTTAAAGTTGCTCTTTTTCGCACCTTCTTTAGAGTTACCACTCTCGGCGTTGTCTCTATTTTTGTTGCTATTTGCATTTTTAGAGTTAGCGTCATCTTTTTGGTTATTGCGGTTTCTAAATGGGTTTTGAGCTCTCTTTCTTTGGTTAGCACCTTGATTATTTGGCTTAGCTGCCTTTTGTTCGTTGCTCTTGTCTTGATTCATCTATCTTATCCTTTTTTAATTCTTTATATAGATGATGATATATAGACAACTCTAACTCGTGGGCTCTTGCTGTTTTTACTATATTTAATCTCTCAAATATACCCTCTAACAGCTTCTTATCATATGTAGTAGTTAAATTTTTATATAGAGTCTTTCGTGGCTGCTTTGTTGCAACTTTTAAAAAAGATTCGAACTCTAAATCTCTTAAAGAGTCGCTCTTCTCTATATATAGTATTGCCGATGTTACCTTTGGAGGTGGAACAAACGCCTCTGGCGGTACATCAAAAAGTATCCTAGCCGTAGCAACACTTTGTGTTAAAATGGCTAACGAGCTAAACTCTTTCTCCCCCACCGAAGCTGCAAATTTTTGTGCAACCTCTTTTTGTACCATTACCATTATTCGTTTGCATTTACTATCGTGCAATGCATTTAAAACTATTTTTGTAGCTATGTAATATGGTAAGTTTGCTACTAAAGAGTACTCCTCTTCGTACAAGCTACCATCTTGCTTTAAAATATCTTTACATATAAGCTCTAAAGTGCCATCATCTAGGGGCTCTTTAAACTCACTTTTAAGATATTCGCATAACCTTTTATCTACTTCATATGCTCTAACATGCCCAACTTTTATAAGTTGTCTAGTTAAATCACCTAAGCCAGGCCCAATCTCTACTAATGGCAAGCCATCGTTGGGAATCGCTTCGACAATTTTATTTAATACAGAGCCATCTTTTAAGAAGTTTTGTCCAAACTTTTTATCTGCAATTTCTGCAAGATTACTACCTAAATTCCTATACATTTTACTAAAACTAACTTAAACTTAAGAGCCAAAAAGGCGACTCTTAAAGATTATTTATCTCTGCTCTACGATTCTTCGCATGGCAAGCAGGTTTATCTATAGTACATGTTGGATTACTCTCTCCGTAACTAACAGTATCAATTTTTGCAGCATCTATACCACCATTTACAAGTAGTGTCTTAACAGCTTTTGCTCTCTTTAGTCCAAGTGCATGGTTGTACTCATCTGTACCAAATTCGTCACAATTACCCTCTACAAGTAATTTACCAGCACTAGCTTTTGCTTTAAGAGCTGGTAAATCGCTCATAAGTCTTTTTATCTGATCGCTCTCTAGAGTGTACGAATCACTTGCAAAATATAGCATCTTATAGCCACTTTTACTAACGCCATCACTGCCTGTATATTTACCGTTACCATTAACAGCACCCTCTTTAAAGCTATTTTTAGCATCTGCTCCACCTAAAGAGCCAGCATTAATTGCATCTGTTGGTACTACATCGCCATTTATCACATTAGCATCGGTTGCTGATGTATGGCTTGGCAAAGCAACTGGCATCTTTTTAGAACAGCCTACAAAAAAGAGCGCTAAACTAGATAGTGTAATTAAAAAAACTCTATTCATTAAAACTCCTACAATTATTATTAAAAATATTATATCATAAAATATGAAAATTTCTGCATTTTTAGCTATACTTCTATAATTAATTTAAAGGTTTTAGTATGCATAGATTTTTATTATTGATTTTAGTGCCGTTTTTCCTTTATTCACATAGTTATTCAACATGTGAAGAGTGTGTTAAGTTTACAAACCATATGCACAATAAGTATGGATTTAGCAAAAATTACATAAAAAATTTGCTTGAAAGCACAACACATATGCAAAGTGTCTTAAACAGATACAACGGCACCACCAAAAGCGCTACAGACTACTCTTGGAGCAGATACAAAAGAAAAATCTTAATACCTCAAAGTGTTCAACTAGGCAAAAACTTTATGAAAAAGTACGCAAAGTATCTTAATATTGCAGAAAAAACTTACGGCGTAGAAAAAGAGGCAATTACAGCTTTTATTCGCTTAGAGAGCAAGTTTGGGCTATATGGGGGTGAATATAGCGTTTGGGATGTGCTAACAACTTTAGCTTTTAATCCAAACAGAAAAAAAAGATTCTTTAAATCAGAGCTAGAGAAAGCACTAATTTTAGCAAGAAGAGAGCACATTAACCCACTAGATTTACGAGGCTCTTTTGCAGGTGCAATGGGTTGTGTACAACAAATGCCCTCTATTTACCTAAAATATGGTGTAGATTTAGATAACGATGGCAAACGCAATCCAAACTCTATAGCAGACTGCATTGGCTCTATTGCAAAGTTTCTTAAAAACAACCACTGGCACAACAATCAAGATACCATTATAAAGCCTAAAGTAGCAGGCAAAAACTACAAAAAGCTTAGAAGCAAAGTACTAAGCAAATACAGCGTAAATACCCTAAAAAACTACGGTATTACCCCACCATATAGTAGTGGCAGATACTACTATATAAAACTATACAACGGCAAAAATCACGACATCTATCTTGGCGATAGCAACTACCGCGTAATAACCCGCTACAACCACTCCAAACAGTACGCCCTATCGATTGGACTATACTACAAAGCACTAAAAGCTAAATAGTCCACCTATTATGCAAAAGCCCTACAATATAGTATTTACCTCTATACTTTTGCATAACCACAACCAAACCTAACCAATTGTAATCTTTTGTTTTAGAGTTTTTATCTATCCACTTAAGCTCATAAGCAACTGTATTTTTTGCATCTGGAAAGTAAAAGCTCTTAGCATCTTTATTTAT
>CAZFCZ010000056.1:0-14606 GCA_964517485.1 uncultured Nitratifractor sp.
AGATTCGGCGAAAAAGTCTGAAATCATAAGTAAGTTTGCAAGAGGTGAGAACGACACAGGTTCTCCGGAAGTTCAAATAGCACTTTTAAGTGAGAGAATATCTTACTTGACAGAGCACCTAAAAACAAACAAAAAAGATCATAGCTCAAGACTAGGACTTTTAAAACTAGTAGGTCAAAGAAAAAGACTTATGAAATATCTTAGAAAAAAAGATTATTCAAGATATGTAGAAGTTGTAAAAACTTTAGGTATAAGAGATAGAAATCTAGTATAAAACGAGACCATTTAAAATTCCGTGTCAGTAACTATAAGTAGCACTTTTTTAGTGCTACAACCTCAATTCTCACATTTCCAAATATTTATCAATCCTCCTTTCAAAACTAGCAAATGCGGTTTTGCGAAGCAAAAAGTTTCTTTAGAAAAAATATAGCCAACTGTAAAATAGTAAAGCACCAAATTTCTTACAGGCATAGTCCATTTTTTTGATACATTTTGTATTCCCAAATAGAGTAATTTCATAAGTGAATTTTCATTAGGAAATGCACCTTTAGTTTTAGCAAGTTATCTAAACTTCAGACCACTCTATAGTAGATGGTGTCGAAGCTGCAAGGGTTCTTAAAAGAGTTAAAACAATTTTCGAATCTGGTGAGTATAAAAAGATATGTGCTATTGGCACATAAGCTAAATAAACTACTCTAATCCAAGCTCTTTTGCTAAATACTCTCCAGTATAAGAGCCACTCTTTTTATAGTTTTTAGCAACCATTTTAGGTGTACCAGTATCTACAATTGCACCACCTTTGTTACCACCATCTGGACCCATATCTATAATATAATCGGCATTTTTAACCATATCTAAATTGTGTTCAATTACAACTACCGAGTTACCAAGTTCGGCTAAATGTCTTAATACGCCTGTAAGTCTATCTACATCTGCAAAGTGTAAACCAGTTGTTGGCTCATCTAGTATATAAAGTGTTTTACCTGTATCTTTACGGCTTAGCTCTTTAGCAAGCTTTATTCTTTGCGCCTCTCCACCACTAAGTGTAGTTGCATTTTGTCCTAGTGTTATATAGTCTAAACCTACATCTTTAAGCGTCTTTAACTTAACAGCAATTGTAGGAATTGCCTTAAAGAACTCTAGCGCTTCTACTACGCTCATATTTAAAACTTCGGCTATATTTTTACCCTTATACTCTACCTCTAGTGTCTGCTCGTTATACCTTGTACCATTACAGCTATCGCAAGTAACTAAAACATCTGGCAAGAAGTGCATCTCTATTTTAATTTGCCCCTCGCCTTGGCACTTTTCGCATCGGCCACCTTTAACATTAAAGCTAAAGCGCCCTATTTTGTAGCCTCTAAGCTCTGCCTCTTTTGTCTGTGCAAATAACTTTCTTATCTCGTCCATAACACCTGTATATGTTGCTGGGTTCGAGCGAGGTGTTCTACCAATTGGGCTTTGATCTAGATATATAACCTTATCTAAATGCTCTAGCCCTACAATCTCTACACCCTCTACCTTGTTTATTTTTCTAGCACGATTTAAAATCTCTTTAGCAACAGGCAGTAGAGTTTGCAAAATTAAAGAGCTCTTTCCACTACCACTAACACCAGTAACACACACAAAGTTACCCAGCGGTATCTTTGCACTTAGGCTCTTAATGTTATTTAAATTAACATTTTTAATCTCTAACCACTTGTCGTTAACTTCTAGTTGAGGGTAGCTAATATCTTTTTTGCCAAAGAGGTAATCGGCAGTAGATGTTTTAGCCTTTTTAAGCTTGCTTACACTTCCGCTAAATACAACCTCTCCGCCATACTTTCCTGCACCTGGCCCAATATCTATAATATGATCAGCACTTAGTATTGTCTCTTTATCGTGCTCTACAACTATTACGCTATTGCCTTTATCTCTTAGGTTTTGTAGTGTTCTAATTAGCCTCATTGTATCTCGCTCGTGCAAGCCTATGCTTGGCTCATCAAGTACATACATTACACCAGTTAATCCGCTACCAATTTGCGAAGCAATTCTAATTCTTTGCGCCTCTCCGCCACTAATTGTTCTTGCATCTCTACTTAAAGTTATGTAGCCTAACCCAACATCATAAAGAAAAAAGAGTCTCTCTTTTATCTCTTTTAATATAGACTCAGCAATAAGTTTTTGCTGCTTATCTAGATGCGAAAAGTTATCTTCTTTTGCAAAATAGTTATAGCTTTGCTCTATTGGCATATCTATAATATCGGCAATATTTTTACCCTCTATTTTAACAGAAAGCGACCTTGGGCGAAGCCTGTGTCCATTACACTCATCACATACTGTTTCTGTCATGTAGTCATCAAAATCTTTAGACTCGTGCGACATATCGTAAGCAATCTTTACAACACCAGGCCAAGGACGCTTTAGTTTATGGCGCTTCCATGTAAAGCTAACTTCTGTTGGTAAACCATACAAAATTGCCTTTTTTTGGTGCTCGGCTAACTGGCTATAAGGCACTTTTATATCTATATCATTTTGCTCACAAAATGCTGTTAAAAACTTAAAATAGTAGCTCTTATTAAAGCCATAAAGTATCTTAATAGCACCATCACTAATTGCTAACTCGCTATCTACAACCTTTTTTAAATCTAAGATATATCTAATTCCAAGCCCATCACATGCAGCGCACGCGCCCTTTGGCGAGTTAAAACTAAAACTAACTGGCTCTAGTGGCTCAAAGCTCTCTTTACAATCAAAACAAGCTAAATGCTCAGAGTAGTGAAAATCTTTTCTATCAAGCTCTACCTCTTCGTAATTTATAACCTCTATCTCTACTTCGCCATAGCTTAAACCTAGAGCCTTTTCTACATCTTGCGCTATTCTCTCTTTGCTATCTTCTTTAACTACAACTCTATCTATTACAGCTTTTATAGTGTGTTTTTTTGTCTTACTTAGCTCTATTTCGTCATCTAGCCTAACCATAACACCATCTATCATTGCTCTTACAAAACCTTTATGGCGCAAAGACTCTAACATATCGGCAAAGGTTCCTTTTTTCTCTTTTACAAGTGGCGCTAATATAACTAATTTAGCACCCTCTGGCAAGCGCATTACTTCGGTAATTATATCGCTAGCACTCATCGACGAAATTGGCTTAGAGCACTTATGGCAATGCTGCTTTCCAACTCTTGCGAAAAGTAGTCGCAAGTAGTCGTAAATCTCGGTAATTGTACCAACAGTAGAGCGCGGATTTTTAGATGTAGTCTTTTGATCGATAGCAATTGCTGGTGTTAACCCCTCTATTTTATCGATATCTGGCTTTCCTACTCTACCTAAAAACTGCCTTGCATACGAGCTTAAAGACTCTATGTATCTTCTTTGCCCCTCTGCATAAAGTGTGTTAAAGGCAAGTGTCGATTTACCACTTCCACTAATTCCAGTTACTACAACCAAAGAGTTTTTAGGAATCTTAACATCTATCGATTTTAAGTTATTCTCTCTTGCGCCGTAAACTTCTATATAGTTTTTCAATTCTTTTCCTTACATAAATATTTTATTTAGTGTTAATACAATTATCAATACATACATAGCAAGCAAAAACTGCTTATGTCTAGTATCGTGTACTACATCTTTTAGTTTAATTCCGCTTACTACCCCAACAATAGATGCTACACCCAAAATTAGTGCATAAGTTATATCTAAATTTAGGTTGTTAAATGTACCTGCCATTAGCTTATAAACCAAACCAGTTACCGAAGAAAATACTACAAAAAATAGTCCTGCAGTTGCCGCTTTTTTACTAGATAGATGCAAAAAACCAATTAAAACTGGTGTTAACATTACACTACCACCAACGCCAAGCATCATAGCTATTGTTCCAATTACTACCCCAATTAAAAATAGTGTAACTTTACTAAAACTACCCTCTTTTGTATCACTGCTTGGTTTTTTAGATGTTGCAACCCTAAAAAATGCAAACGAAACTAAAGCTAAAAATATATACTCTAGCATAAAAGATGGCAAAATATCGGTACAAAACGAACCAAATATCGCACCAAGTACTCCACCAAAACCTACCCAAACACCCTCGTTTATTTGTAGTTTTCCTTTTTTATAATTGGTGTACGAGCCAAATACCGAGCTAAAAACCATTTGCACAACAGACATAGCAATAGATGCCTTCATACTAAAACCAAGTGTAAGCAAAATAGGTATTAAAAGCATACCCCCACCAACACCAAAAAATCCAGAAACAACACCTACAAAAAGTCCAACCAAACCCAACGCTATTAGCATATTTGCTCCATTTAAAAAATTAACCTGCAATTATATCACTTTTATGGTAAAATAATACAAATTATATTAAGGATATATTTTGAAAAAACTATTACTATTTATTCCCGCATTTATATTTGCAGACTACAGTGCAAATGTATCTAACATAACTCCTAAAATCAAGCAAAAAATGGTTAGTGGTGGCTCTTACAAAAGCTACTGCCCAATTAAATTAAAAGATTTACGATACATAAAACTAACCTACTGGGGGTTCGATAACAAAGAGCACACAGGCGAGCTTATAGTAAACAAATCTATCTCTAAAGATATAGTAAGCATATTTAAGCAGCTACATAAAATAAAATACCCAATACACAAAATGGAACTTGTTAGCAAATACAAAGCTAATGATTTTGCATCGATAGAAGCAGATAACACAAGTGCATTTAACTGTCGCTATGTAGATGGTACAACAAAGTGGTCAAACCACACTTATGGTAAAGCTATAGATATTAACCCTATAGAGAACCCATATGTAAGTAAAAGCGGGCATACATCACATAAAAAATCTTACCCATATATAAAAAGAGATCACACTAAAAGTAAAGCTGTAATGCTAAAGAGCGACTATATTGTAAAACTATTTAAGGCCCATGGCTTTAGATGGGGTGGCGACTGGAGATGCTGCAAAGATTACCAGCATTTTGATAAAAAGTAGTACTTAACTACTTATTATTCGCTAATATCTTCCAAACATTAGGTATTTTAGTGTTGTATCTACTTACTACTTTACATTTACTTTTGCGTAACCAGCTAATTTTTACAACTGGTGCTAGCTCGTCTGTACCTAAGTATTTTTTAAAGTAGTAGTAACCATCTTTATTTATAAATCCTGTTTTAATTAACTTATTTTTGCTATCTACTTTGCAAACTAAATATCTATAATCCCAATTTGCACTAAGTAATGATGCTAGAGCCAAAAGTAAAACTAAAATTTTCATATCTACCTCTTTGATATGGATTTAAATCCATTTAATGTGGTAGAAGTTTACATTAAATTAAAATAATGGCTCAATTTAATTACAAAATGAAATCTAAAATTAATTTAGTATTGCATCTATATGGTTAACATATGCTGTATTTAAAACCCTTACACCTTTTGCAATACCGTTATTGCCAACTGCAAAAATAATCTCACCATTATCGCTTTTCATTATTTTTCTGTGTGTAATTATATGAAACACCCATACATCTTTAACACCCAAGCTCTTTGCCTCTTTTTTTTGCACCTTAATAGATGGAATTTTAATACTTAAATACCCACCCGTCTTCTCCATACCTGCAACTTGCACTTTGTATGTACCTGCAGGCTTACCTTTAAGAGTAGCAACAATATTATGATAAACACTAAATAAGTCGTTATATGTAAAAAATTCTAACTTTCTACTTTTGTTAGTAGTTTGTTTAGACTCTTTCCACTTTTTTCTATTTTTTGTTATAGTTTTAGAGTTATAATCAAAAATATACTCTAGCACACCTCTTTTGTTTTTGTAGCTAAAATCTTGTCTAAAACTTTTAGCTTTATAAGTATTGCCCAGCACTTTACCCTCGGCATGGTATCGCTCTACCCTATTTCCAGATAGTTTTTTAGCAAAACCAGATGTCTTCATAGTTGCATCTATTGTGTAGTTTGAGCCAACATTATAGTTTACTTTTACCTCGCCAATAGAGCCAAATAGTGGTGCTTTAATAGTATATTTCAAATTTTGTGCCATAAGTGCAGAGCCAGCTAATAAAGAGATAACTAATAGTTTCATTACATACCTTTTTTTAGGGTATTATAGCACTATTTTTGTGAAGTAAAAGTATATCTCTTATTTTGAAAAGTTTTGGTATAATTGCAGAACTTTAAAACTGGATATTATATATGAAAAAAGTTGCAATTATTGGACGACCAAATGTAGGCAAGAGTTCACTCTTTAATCGTCTATTAAAAAGAAGAGACGCTATTACTTCTGATGTTAGTGGAACAACAAGAGATGTTAAAAAAGGTATTGTTACACTACTTGAAAACCGTGAGTTTCAGCTACTAGATACAGGAGGAATAGACTACTCAGACGACCTATTTAGCAAAGTAGGAGACAAGTCTATACAAGCTGCGCAAGAGGCAGATATTATAATTTACATGGTAGATGGCAAAACAATACCAGACGACGAAGATAAGCAAAGATTTTGGGAGCTACAAAGCCTTAATAAGCCAATAGCTCTAATTGTAAACAAAATCGACAACGACAAAGAGCTACAAGAGAAATTTTGGGAATTTAGCGAATTTGGCGCTGAGACAATTTTTCCAGTATCTGTAAGCCACAATCGTGGTTTAAGCCCATACTATAAGTGGCTAGAGGGTTTAATACCGCCATCACTAGAGCAAAATACAATTATCGAAGACGACGAACTACCACTAGAGTTACTTCTTGAGAGTCAAGAAGACGAAGAAGAAGATAGCAAAGAGTTTAAAGTTGCAATTATTGGGCGTGTAAATACTGGTAAAAGCTCTCTACTTAACGCTTTAATTAAAGAAGATAGAGTAGTAGTAAGTGATGTTGCAGGTACAACTATAGACCCAATTGATGAGTCTATAGAGTATAACGACTACAAAATAACATTTGTAGATACAGCAGGTATAAGAAGAAGAAGTAAAATTTTAGGTATAGAAAAATATGCGCTAAATAGAACCGAAAACATGCTAAAAGATGCAGATATTGCACTACTTATAATAGACTCAACAGCTGGCGTTACAGAGCTAGACGAAAGAATTGCAGGACTAATAGACAAATATAAATTAGGTGCCCTAATTGTTGTAAACAAGTGGGATATTAGAGGCGAATTAGAGTATAAAGAGGCGATAGAAGAGATAAGAGACGAACTTAAATTTTTACACTACGCGCCAATTATTACAATCTCTGCAAAAACTGGGCAAAGAGTCGATAAGATACTAGATCATATTGTAAATATTTACAAAAGATATAGCTACAGAATACCAACTTCAAAATTAAACGATGCTGTTAAAATGGCAATCTCTAGACACCATGTGCCAAGCCACAATGGGCAAGTAGTTAAGATTAAATTTGCAACACAATTTGCAATAAAACACCCAAGAATTGCACTTGTAGCAAACAGACCAAATCTACTGCACTTTAGTTATAAAAGATACTTAACAAACTTTTTAAGAGACAAATTCGACTTCGAGGGTGTACCTATAGAGATAATTGCACAAAAAAGAGGCGAAAGACAAGACGAGGAAGAGGAGTAAAAATGAGAGTACTATCAGGAATTCAATCATCAGGTAAACTACATATTGGTAACTACTTTGGAGCTATTGCACAGATGCTAAAGTATCAAGACGATAACGAGTTATTTGCATTTATAGCAAACTATCATGCACTTAGTGGTGGGGCTAATTTAAAAGAGTTAAAAGATAACACTTTAGATGTTGCAATAGACTTTTTAAGTTTAGGAATAGACCCTAAAAAAACTGTATTTTGGGCGCAAAGCCACGCTAAAGAAGTGTTAGAGCTATACTGGATACTATCTCGCTATACACCTGTTGGACTTTTAGAGAGAGCTCATAGCTACAAAGACAAAGTTGCAAAAGGGATTGCCGCAAACCATGCACTATTTAGCTACCCAGTACTAATGGCAGCAGATATTTTACTATACGACGCACAAAAAGTACCAGTAGGTAAAGACCAAATTCAGCACCTAGAGATGACAAGAGATATTGCGATAAAGTTTAATAACGAGCATGGCGAAATATTTACCCTACCAGAAGCACTAGTAGAGCAAAGTGTTGCTACAGTTCCTGGTATCGATGGTGCAAAAATGAGCAAAAGTTATAATAATACTATAGATATCTTCTACGATACTCAAAAACAGCTGCAAAAAAGATGTAACAAAATTGTTACCGACTCTACGCCTTTAGGCGAGCCAATAGAGTGGGAAGGCAATAATGTTTATGCAATTGCAACGCTATTTTTAGATAAAGAACAACACTTAGAGCTGCAAGCAGATTATAAAAGCGGTAAATTTGGGCATGGTCACTTTAAAAAGTATCTACAAGAGCTAATTTGGGAGCACTTTAAAGATGCTAGAGAGAAAAGAGAGTACTATGTAAATCACCAAAAAGAGGTAGAAAATATTCTGCAAGAGGGTGCAGCTAAAGCTAGCGCTATTGCATCTAAAAAGATGGAAATTATTAGAGAAGCTGTAGGTATTATATAGCTTATATCAAATCCAAAAGTGAGGCAAAGCCCCACTTTAAATTTAAATACTAAAATTCGTAAGTTAATCCAGTTACAACCGAAGCAGATTTTAAAATAGCCGCTTTAGAGTTATATTTAGCTTTATCGTCTTTACCTAAATAGGTATAATCGGCAAATAGTTTAAAGTTTTTTCCAAGCTTATAGTCTGCACCAACACCAAACTGTAAAGATGCTTTAGAAGACTCTGTACTCTCACTATCTACACTTTTAGTCGAAAAGTTACCAAAACCTAAAAGAGAATATAAGTTAACACCACTATAAACTTCGTATTGTGGTTTTAAATAGATAGAAGCCTTTTTATAATTTACAGTGCTGTCGTTTGCAATAGATACGCTTGCTCTACTCTCTGCTGCAATATAGTTATTAAAATTATAACCTGCTATTACTGCTACATCTGCGGTTTTAATATCCTCTTTACTAGTACTAGAGCTAAAACTATTTAAGCCAGTACCCAAACCTAAACCACCATAAAAACCACTTTTTACACTATTTGGCGATACAATTTCTGGCATATAGCCATCTCTTTGCAAAGACTTATTGCTATCTATAACCTCTGCACTATTTGCAGATATAGCAAGAAATATTGGCAAAATATACTTTAAACCATTCATAAACCACTCCCATTTGACAATTTTTAATATTATAACATATGGAAAATAATTTTTATATTAATTTATATGAATTTATAAGGCAAAATCTAACTATTTATACGATATCCACTTTATAGCGATATCTCTAAGCCCTTCTACATTGTCAGAAGCATAAATTTTTACATCTGGTTTAGTACTACTGCTACTATAACCTTTTGTGTGTAAAAACTCTACAATTGCATCTCCAGAGTGAATAAGTAGTGGCTTATTATTAAAGTAATTATATATAGCTTTAGATATTAAAGGAAAGTGCGTACACCCCAAAATTATTGCATCTGGTGTTTTTATATCTTTAAAATAATAATTAAACATTTCATCTAACACTTTACCCTCTAAAATACCCTCTTCTACAACTGGCACAAGCATACCTGTTTGAATAGAAGTTATATTTTTATAACCTAAATCTTCTAAAGAGTTTTGGTATCTTTTAGAGTTTATAGTTGCTCTTGTACCAATAATAAGTATATTTGCATCTTTATTTTTTATTTTATTACAAAGCGCTAAAACACCAGGCTCTATAACACCATATATAGGGTATTTAGCTTTATCGCGCATAGCTGGTAAAGAGTAAGCACTAACGGTATTACAAGCTGTAATTAGGCAATCTATATTAAAGTTATTAAAAAACTCTATCGCCTCTAGTGCGTACCTAATAATAGTGTTAGAGTCTTTTGTGCCATAAGGCACTCTAGCAGTGTCGCCATAGTAGATTATTTCATCAAAAATAGGATTTTCAAGCAGCGACTTAGCAACTGTTAAGCCCCCTGCCCCAGAGTCAAAAACCCCTACTCTCATTAAGCACCATTATTCATTATAGATAAAAACTCTTCATTGCTTTTAGTGTTTTTCATCTTTTTAAATAGGAACTTAAGGCCTTCTACCTCTTCCATTCCTTGCATTGCATTTCTAATTGCCCAAACTTTTTGTATAACATCTGCACTTAAAAGAAGTTCCTCTTTTCTTGTTCCAGATTTTGTAACATTAATTGCTGGATATATTCTTCTCTCAGATACGCTACGGCTTAGTACAACTTCTGAGTTACCAGTACCTTTAAACTCTTCGAAAATTACTTCGTCCATCTTAGAGCCTGTGTCTATTAGCGCTGTTGCAATAATAGTTAAACTACCACCAAACTCGATATTTCTTGCCGCACCAAAGAATCTTTTTGGCTTATGTAGTGCATTTGCATCTACACCACCAGATAATACTTTTCCAGAGCTAGGAGTAACAGTGTTATATGCACGAGCCAATCTTGTAATAGAGTCAAGCAAAATAACAACATCTTGCCCATGTTCTACTCTTCTTTTTGCTCTCTCTATTACCATCTCCGCAGTTCTTACATGGTTTTGTGCTGGTAAGTCAAATGTAGAGCTATATACTTCGCCTTTAACAGAGCGCTGCATATCTGTAACCTCTTCTGGTCTTTCATCTACTAGTAAAACCATTAATGTAACATCTGGGTTATTACTTGTAATTCCGTGTGCAATCTCTTTTAAAAGCTCTGTTTTACCAGTTCTAGGAGGTGCAACAATTAACGATCTTTGCCCCTTACCAACTGGTGCAAAAAGGTCTATAACACGACCAGTAAGCTTTTGTGGGTTGTACTCTAACATTAATTGCTCGTTAGGATATAGTGGTGTAAGGTTATCAAAAAGTGGTCTCTTTTTTGCCTCTTCTATTGGCATATAGTTTATAGCTTCTATCTTTAATAAAGCGTAATATTTCTCTTGATCTTTTGGTTGTCTAACTTGCCCAGTAATTACATCTCCGTTACGAAGAGCAAATCTTTTAATTTGCGTAGCACTTACATAAGTATCGCTGCTAGAGTTAGCAAAGTTACCGTCTATCGACCTTAAAAAGCCGTAACCATCTTGCATAATCTCTAAAATTCCAGTATATAAAATATACCCACCCTGAGAAACCTGAGACTTTAAAATCTCGAAAATTAAATCTTTTCTTTTATACTCATTTGGGTTATCGACATTAAGTTCGTTAGCAATCTCTACTAATTTTGTTAGTGGCTGCTCTTGAAGATCTTCTAAACTATGACCCTCTACAGGTATATGTGTTCTTTGGTGTTGCTTTCTTTGATTACCGTTTTTATGTTTTGTATCGCTCATAAATCCTCTTATTTTGTGTAGATAATGTAGTTATGTAGAAAGATATAATAAAATATCTATTAGCAGTATTATAATACTTTTACTCTTAAAAAATAATTATTTATAAGAAGTAAGCATATCATAAACTTTTTTTGCATTAATTAAATCTAGCTTTTTCTCTTTTTCATCTAAGACACCATCTTCTTTTAAAGATTTTAAGTGTCTATCTATTATGTGCCTTATTGTTCCTATTAAGTTAGCAATCTCCGCGTGCGACAGATTATCTAGTAAACTAACACCTCTTTTCTCTATAGTATCAATATTTTTAAGTAGTAACTTAAGTAGTCTCTCTTTTGTATCGTGTAGAGCCAAATCGGCAGCTAAAGACTCGATATTTCTCATCTGCATTGCTATGTATCTATAAATTAGTTGCTCAAACTCTACTGACTCTCGTATCCACTCTCGCACCTTAGCGATAGGAAACCTAATTACACTACCAGCTTCTAAAATATCTACAGCTAAGTTATGCTCTAAGCCATCTAGTAGGGTTACTAAGTCAAACATGTCACCTCTAACTAGCATATATAGAGTCTGCTCTCTGTTGCTTTTAAAGTTCATCTCGTAAACTTTTACTTTGCCACTAACTACTATATAAAACCACTCCTGAGTCTCGTCTGAATCGAAAATTGTGCTATTTTTATCAAACTTAATAACCTCGCCATAGTCTCTAAACTCGGCTGAGAGCTTATTATCTAGTTCACTAAAAACCTCTAAATTTATAGAATTATTAAACATTATAGTACTTTTGTTATCTCTTCTAATGGTCTAGCAACTACCGCTTTTTGCCCATTGCTAATTATAGGACGCTCAATTAATTTAGCATTTGCAACCATTGCTTCTAGTAGTTCATCTTCGCTAGCATCT
The DNA here is from genome assembly GCA_964517485.1 of uncultured Nitratifractor sp. Classification (GTDB taxonomy): domain Bacteria; phylum Campylobacterota; class Campylobacteria; order Campylobacterales; family Sulfurovaceae; genus JAADEQ01. The sequence goes on from CAZFCZ010000056.1 coordinate 12,250, forward strand.
TTTAGATTTAACTCTTTATATATATCCTCTTTGGCTCTTATTAATTGGCTTGGCTGCATATTTAATAGAGATAAAATATCCTTTAATTCATCTAGTGTTGGCGGCTCTTTTAGGTACTCTTTTGTACTAAACTCTATACTATTATCTTTTAAATAATTAAAAGCCGCTCTAGATTTTGAACATCTAGTATTGTGCCAAATTTGTATCATTATAATCCTTTATTAATATATTGCATCATATCCTCTTGGGCGTGCGCAAACAAATTTTCTTGCTGGCAGTAGTTTATCAGAATATTTTGTATTTGTAAAGATAATATTTACCTGATTATCTAAATTATCATTATATGCAATTTGCTCTATTTTTCTAGATTTTGTTAAAACTACTGTATAGTATTTACCCTTAAATTTAGTCACATATGTTCTACCATGATGCAACTTTGCGCTTCTTAATACTCTTGCTAAATTTAATCCTCTATCTATATTAAAGTAGCTAACTTGCTCTAAATCGTGATCTACAACAACAAGCTGAGAACCACTTGTGCAAACCTCTTTTTTAGTTGGAGACCTATATGTCCACTTTGTCTCAGATGGCGAGTTAAAAACTATTTTTCCTTTATATTTTATAGACTTGCCCTTAGGGTTTTTAACAATTTGCGTAAAGTTAGCCTTAAAAGCAGTAGGAATAGATATACCACCTGCAAAACTATATACACTAGAAAAAGCTAATAGTGCTAAAACTGATAACGATTTTTTCATAATTTACCTTTTTTAATTTTTATAATTTTACAATATTTTTGTGAAGAGAAAGTAAAATTAGTTATATTGCCATTAATTTGCATTAAAATCACATCTAAAACACATTAAACCATTAATTAATTATATTTTAGGTAAAATAAGCCAAATTGTCTTATAAAAGGTAAAAAGTTTATGATTGCTAAAATATTTGGAACAGCTAACGATAGAAAAGTAAAAAAGTATGCAAAAAGAGCTAAAGCGATAAATGCTCTTGAAGATAAGTATCAAAACTTAAGCGACGAAGAGCTAAAGAGTGCATTCGAAGATTTAAAAAAGAGTGTACAAAGTAAAGAGAAAAGTTTAGATAGTGTATTAAACGACTCGTTTGCAATTACAAGAGAAGCGAGCAAAAGAGTACTTGGTATGCGCCACTACGATGTGCAGTTAATTGGTGGTATGGTACTTCACGAAGGTAATATTGCCGAGATGAAAACAGGAGAAGGTAAAACACTAGTAGCAACACTTGCAATTGCGCTTAATGCAATGCTTGGGCGTGGTGTACACTTAGTTACAGTAAACGATTACCTTGCAAAAAGAGATGCTCAAGAGATGGGAGAACTATACTCGTTTTTAGGCTATAAAACTGGCTGTATAACTGGCGAAGTACACGACGATTTCGAAAGAAAAGAGCAATATTTAGCAGACATTACTTACGGAACTAACAACGAATTTGGTTTCGACTACCTAAGAGACAACATGAAAAGCTCGCAAGAAGAGAAGGTACAAAGAGACCACTACTACTCTATAGTAGACGAAGTTGACTCTATTTTAATCGACGAAGCTAGAACACCATTAATTATATCTGGACCTACACAAAGAGACCAAAAGTGGTATAGCATAGCTAACGATATTGCACTACAACTCGAAAAAGGAAAAGAGCTACCAACTAAAGCAGGAGAGAGCAAAAAGACAACAGGCGACTTTGTAGTAGACGAAAAAAACAAACAAATAACATTAACAGAGCAAGGGCTACAAAAAGCCGAAGACCTATTTGGCGTTGGCAACATGTACAGCTTGGAGAATGCAATATTAACACACCACTTAGATCAGGCACTTAAAGCAAACTATCTATTCGAAAAAGATGTAGATTATGTTGTAAAAAATGGCGAAATTATTATTGTAGACGAATTTACAGGTCGTCTAAGCGAAGGTAGAAGATACAGCGAAGGTTTACACCAAGCACTAGAGGCAAAAGAGAGTGTAGAGATTAAAGAAGAGTCTCAAACACTAGCAGAAGTAACTTACCAAAACTACTTTAGACTATATAACAAATTAGCTGGTATGACAGGTACAGCACAAACAGAAGCAACAGAGTTTAGCGAAATTTATGGCTTAGATGTTATATCTATTCCTACTAATGTTCCAGTTGCAAGAGACGACAAAAACGACCTTATCTTTAATACCGAAGAGGAAAAACTAGATGCAGTAGCAAATAGAATTAAAGAGTTTAATCAAAAAGGACAACCTGTTCTTATTGGTACAGCATCTATCGAAAAGAGTGAGCTAATACACGAAAAGCTAAAAAAAGAGAAGTTACCACACAATGTACTAAATGCAAAAAAT
>CAZFCZ010000057.1:0-29393 GCA_964517485.1 uncultured Nitratifractor sp.
GCAGATATTAAAGAGGATAAAAATTATGCAATCTACTAATCGTAAAAAGATATTTCCTATAATTGCTACTGCAGTTGCTATATTTTTAGCACTTATTGTTTATATATTTTTAAAGAGCAACTCTGTAACTATGAGTAGTGGCAAAAAATTTATGAACGAGCTAAAACAAGGTAATGTAAGCGAAATATATATAAAAGATAACTATGTATATGCAAGTGGCAAAATAGGTACGATTAGGGTGTTAAAATATGCAATCAATTTAGATGATTTATATAAAAACTATCCAATTAAAAGCTATACTAAAAGTAGTAATACGCTAATTACAATTGCTGTTTTAATTCTTTTGTCTATTTTGGTTATTTTAATTGTTCTTTTGCGCCGTAATCAGAACTCTAAAGTATTAAGTGGTACTTCTGTAGGTAATAGCGAGTTAGATAACTTAACATCAGATATTAAGCCACAATATAATTTAGATTATAACTTTAAAGATATTGCAGGTATTAGCGATGTTAAAGAGGATATAGAAGAGATTATAGATTTTCTAAAAAACCCTTTAAAGTTTCAAAAGCATAATATTCGTATGCCAAAAGGTGTGCTTTTAGTTGGCCCTCCAGGTGTTGGGAAAACGCTTATAGCAAAGGCTATTTCATCAGAGGCTAATGTGCCATTTTTCTATAACAGTGGAGCAAGTTTTGTGCATATTTACGCAGGTGCTGGTGCAAAAAGAGTAAAGGAGCTTTTTAAAAAGGCTAAAAAGCTGTCGCCAAGTATTATTTTTATAGACGAAATAGATGCCGTAGGTAAAAGTAGAGACAACCTAGATAGTAACGAAAGAGAGGCAACACTAAACCAATTATTAGTAGAGATAGATGGATTTAATGCAAACTCTGGTGTAGTTGTAATTGGTGCAACAAATAGGGTAGATGTACTAGATAATGCACTTCTTCGCCCAGGAAGATTTGATAGAAGGGTTTTTATTGGTTTACCAAATATTAAAGAGAGAGAGCAAGTAATAACTCTCTACCTTAAAGATAAAAACCACAATATCGACATTAAAGAGGTAGCTAAATTAACATCTGGCTTTAGCCCCGCAACAATAGAAACTCTAATAAACGAAGCAGCACTTTATGCACTTAAAAACAATAAAAATACAATTACAATCGAGCATATATATAGCGTAAAAGAGCGTGTTGTATATGGTAAAAAAAGAGTTATAATTTTAAGTGCAAAAGATAGAGAGATAAAAGCAAATTACCAAGCTTCTAAAGCTGTTGTTGCTAAATGGTTAGGGTTTGAGTTTGATAAAATTAACCTTTTAACGCCAATAAATCTTAGCCAAGACGAAGAGATTTTAAGTAAAAATCTACTTATTAATAAAGCAAAAGTAAGTATTAGCTCTATTATATATTTGCAAAAAAAGTATAAAGATACATTTAATATATCTAAAGACGATAAACATACTTTCGAAGCTACAATTAACACAATTTTAAAAGATTACTCTATTTCGCAATACGATAACTATAATTTGCTTTCTGCACAAATAAAAGAAGAGACAGAAGAGCTGCTAGAGAGGCTAGATAGCGCAATTAGTGCAGTTGCAAGCAGATTAAACGAAAAAGAGGTTGTATTATATAAAGATATAGAAGACGAACTAAATGATATACTTTAGTGGTTTCTCTTTACAAAAAGAGCAAGAGCTGTTTGACTTTTGGCTAGACTCTAGCGACTACTGTGTTGCTGGTTTTAGCTATGGGGCTATAAAAGCTGTAGAGTATACATACAAAAGTTGCGAGCGTATAGATAGGTTAATTTTGCTCTCGCCTGCATTTTTTAATAATCAAAACGAAGCCTTTAAAAAGATGCAACTGCTATACTTTAAAAAAGATGCAAAAAAATACACTGCCAACTTTTTAGCTAATATCACAAGCAATAGTAATATAGATTTAAGTAGTTATATAAGTAACGGTAAATACCAAGAGCTAAAAGAGCTATTATATTACAATTGGAATATAGAAAAATTAAAAACAATTGCAAATAGGGGCACAACTATAGAGGTTATCTTAGGAGAAAACGATAAAATTATAGACTCAAAAGAGACACTAAAATTTTTTGAAAATATAGCAGTTACTTACTATATAAAAAATGCAAACCATATACTAAGGAGATTAGATGATAACTAATATAGTTATTACAGGTTGCTCTACAGGAATAGGCATAGAGACAGCAAAATATTTAAAAGAGAGAATGATAACAGTCTATCCAACAGCAAGAGAGCAAGAAGATGTTAATAAACTTATAGAGTTAGGTTTTGAAAATGCACTACTACTGGATGTTACAAAGCCAGAGACTATTGCAAATGTAATAGAAAAAGTTTTACAAAAAGATGGCAAAATAGATGTATGGTTTAATAACTCTGGCTATGGACAAATGGGTGCAGTAGAAGATATTCCTACAGATGTACTAAGAGAGCAGTTCGAGACAAATGTATTTGGACTATACGAAGCAACCACACAAGTGCTAAAAGTTTTTAAAAAACAAGGCTATGGTAAGCTAATTCAACACAGCTCAGTTCTTGGCTTAGTGGCGCTTCCATTTAGAGGTGCATATAACGCTAGTAAATATGCAGTAGAGGGCCTTACAGATACTCTTAGATTAGAGTTTGCTAATACAAATATATACCCTATACTTCTAAATACTGGCCCAATAAAAAGCGATTTTAGAAAAAATGCAATTGAGTCTTTAGATAAAATAGATACAGAAAATTCAGACTACAAACAAAAATATCAAGAGGCAAAAAGTGGCAATAGTAAAAAAGTACCTTTCTCTCTAGAAGCAGATGCAGTAGCATCTATAGTACATAAAATTATACTAGCTAAAAAACCAGCACCAAGATACTACATTACAAAAGCAACCTACATACTAGGCTACGCAAAAAGAGTACTTTCTACAACACTATTAGATAAGTTACTTTTAAAAGTATAAATACTTTAAAACTACACCTATTAATTTATTGGGTGTAGAGTGTAATTTAAAAACTCTTACACTTAATCTCTAGCAATTGACAAATAACAAATATACAAATAATTGACACATCAATTTCTTGTTTAGATAGCTAACTTGCAGAGGCCAGAAGCTAGAGTTAAGAGCATCTGTGGTTTTAGTTAGTCCACCTGAAAAGCCAATTTACTCAACCATTTTATACAGTCAATCTTATCACAATCTAAAAAGTATCAGATAGAAATCAATAAATTTCTTTCTATGATCTTTCTGCTAAGGCAACATGTGGATCATTTAAATCAAGCATATCTTGCAATTAATTATAGAAAAGATTAGGTTGGTTATTTTTTATAGCTTTTGTAAGCAATTTTAACACCTATTCTCTTTTATAATGCCTAATATCAGGCTTTGTTGGGTTTTTCAGGGGTGACTAGTTAAGCTAAGGATATTAGCTTTTATCTTTTTAGATTATCTAAATCTGTCTGTAAGTTTTGGTTTGTCTAGTTGGTTTATTAGGGTTGTTGCTTTAACTGGTGAGCCTAGGATTTTTTTGTAGATAATGTAATTTGCTAGTACTTTTTTACCATAGTATCTTGCTTGGTCGTTATCTACCATTTCTAGGCTAAGGTATGGTTCGTATTTGCCTACATTAAAGATATTTTTTCTAATTAGTCTTCTTGTGTAACCAATACCTGCGTTGTAGGCGTATGCTACAAATAGTGGATGGTATAGGTGTTTATTTAGGTAACTTAGGTGGGTATTTGCAAATCTTATAGATACTTCTGGTTTAAACATATCTTCTAGTGTTATATTTTCGCCTCTTTGTTTTGCTATGTGTTTTACTAAAAATGGCATAAATTGCATCATACCAACTGCAAACGAGCTAGATACCGAAGCTGGTATAAAGCGGCTCTCTTGCCTAGCTATGGCATAGATTAGCGCTTGTCTATTAACTGGCAATTTAGAGATTAAATTAGCATATGGAGTAGGGAAGTACTGCTTTGTATCTTTTGTTGCTTTGTTCATTACATAGTAGTAGTATGCCATTGTAGGTATGCTATTATAGCTTTTTGCTAAACTGTATAGATTGTATTTTTTAGAGAATATTTTTTTCTTTAATCTTGCCCAAGCTATTGGGTCTGTAATGTCGATATTAGCAGTTGTATTTTTAATTGCAAGTTTTGGTGGGGTAGGGTATGGCTTGTTTAAAAAGTCTAGCGCAACAAATTTATATATATTGTAGTCGTAGCTATTTGCTAGTTTGTTTAGGTATGCTCTATTTTTAGTTGCCATATATAGCCAAAATATTGCATTATCTGCATAAAATCTACTTCGGGCATTGTATCTTGCACTATTAAAAAACCAAGCAGCGGCTTTTGTGTTGTTATTTAGCAAATTTTTATAACCTAGCATCATTAGATTTTTGTATGTAATTTTGTTACTTGTTGTTGGGTTGGTATTTAGTATAATACTCTTTAAATTTGTTAGTTTTTCTCTAAAGGCTCTAAATATAAATTGATTTATCTTTTTATCTTGTAAAAAGGCTTTGTATATAGATGTATCGAATTTTTTATTTAGTAACTTTCTGTTTTGTGTACCAGCTAGAGTAAATAGTGCTAATTTATCTTTATTGCTAAGCTTTAGCCAAGAGCCATAAAAGTCGCCACTTTTTTGAAGAGAGCTTATTAGTTTACGATATTTTGTAGTGTCTGCTTTTGTTGGTTTATAAACTTTTTTGTGCAGTCTTAGGGCAGTTTTTTTATTGTATGCTCTATTTAATTTGCCATTAATGTGGTAAATTAGTTTAGATGCTTTTAGTGCTTGCTCTCTTGTGGTTGTAGGGCTTTTTAAAAATTTCCAAATATAGAAGTCTCGCTCTATAGATTTTGGCATATTTTGTAGTTGCCCTAAACTTAGTGCACTAGAAGTTGTAGATACAATGGCTACAGTATATATAATATTTTTTAATATTTTCAAAATATTTTCTTTTGATATTTTTATTTATACATGTAAAGTGTATAGAATATTGCTTATTAAATTTAGCACAAATATAACTAAAATAGGCGATAAATCTAAGCCAGAAACAACTACAAATGGTAGTTTTGCTCTTACAAATCTAAATAGTGGCTCTGTTAGGTTTCTTACTACTTGAACTATTTGGTTTCTTGGGTCTGGGTTAACAAAGCTAAGTAGCGCAGCTACTATAATTACCCAAACATATAGGTTTATAAAAAGTAATATTAAGTCTAAAAACGAGTTAATTATTAATGACATCTTGCTACCTCCAGTATATATGATTTTATTAGTGGGAAAATTACTTCTAACTCTGGGCCATCAAAGCGGCCAGTTAGTAGATATTTTAGTGGTTTAGTTAGTTGCTCTTTTGAAAGGCTAGAGTTTTCTATTAAGTACTCTTCGAATTGATCGTAGTTGTTTATCATTGGTGCTTTTAAAATTATGTCAGATAACATTTTAACATTATTAGCATCTTTATTGGTGCAATCTTTTTTGCCAAATATAGATTTAAATATATCTTCTAGCTCGTTTATTGTGCTTACATTATCTAGATATAGTTTTAATAGCTCTCCTATGTCGTTATCAGCAAAGCCAAATATAGAAGATAATTTTTTGCTATCCATATTAACTAGGTGTTTTTTGTTTATCTTTTTTAAATCTTCTATACTAAAGTGGAGTTTAGTGTTTGAGATTTTAGAAATATCGTACCAATTAATCGCATCTGGTAGGTAAAATAGCTCTTTAGGAGTAGGGTAGTTAATAGATAATATGTAGTTAATTATTGCATCTGGTAAGAAGCCTTGCTCAAATAGCGACTTAATTGTAAATGCATTTTTATCCTCTTCGCTAAAGCCTGCTGTATGTGCATATGTAATTTGTTGTGTATAGCCTAAAAGGTTTTGTATATGCAATATTTTTGCGCTATTTAGTTGCTTATCTTCGCAAGTTATAATAGTTGTTATATTTGTGCTCATAGAATCGACTGCGTCTGCTAGCTCTTGAGTTGGTATTTTATTACTATTTACAATTGTAAAGTTACCTATTTGCTCTGGCGTAAAGCTAATACTATTTTTAATTGTGTCGCTAAATTCAATATTTTGGCTTGGTTTATTAACTTTAATAGCAAACTCTTGATTGTCTTGAACTCTATTTTGCATATCTTCTTGTGTTAAATTTAGGCACTCGCAGCTTCCTTCTTTTTTACAAAAACATAAAAATGCACTACCATTTTGTACCATTTTTTTTGCAAACTGCTGATATGTTTTTAGCTTTTCGCTTTGGTATATTTTTTGCTCTGTATCTATAGAGAATTTTTTTAAAATATCAATAAACTGTGCGTCGCTACCTTCGATAATTTTGTTTTTGTCTAAATCTTCTATAGAGAACAAAAAAGAGTCGTTATTTTGGTTGGCTACAATATAGTTTAATAAGGCTTCGTATAGGTTGCCTATATGCATATTTCCATTAGGGAATATAGCGTATTTTAACATTTTAAATTCCTAGTTTAATTTTGTATGATTATACAGTAATATTAATTAATAAAAAGTTGATTTAGAAAATTTTATTTAAAATTATTTTTAAGTGTAGCGCTTGCAAAGAGTTAATCTTTGCTATCGCCACCAGTAATTGTATTTACTACAGCCCCACCAGCGCTACCTGCAACATCTAGTGTTGTAGATACAACAGTACCTGCTAAAGATATTGGAGCAGTAACAATTTGTGTACACCCTGTAAAAGCAAATGTTGTACTTACAACTATTAATGCGCTCTTCAAGTTTTATACCTTGTAGTTTTTAATTGCAGTTTCTAAAATTTCTGCTGCCTCTTTTTTACCTTTAAAGCCAGTTACTTTAACCCACTTATTAGGCTCTAGCATTTTATAAGTTTCAAAGAAGTTTTTAATTCTGTTTAGTGTGTGCTCTGGTACATCGTTAATGTCTTGAATTTCATTAAAAGTTGGGTCGATTTTGTGGTAAGGAACTGCTAATAGCTTTTCGTCTATTCCGCTTTCGTCTTCCATTAATAGTACACCAATTAATCTACACTTAATAAAGCTACCTGGTACTAGTGGGTATTCGCCTAAAACTAAAATATCTGCTGGGTCACCATCGTCGCTTAGTGTATTTGCAACAAAACCGTAGTTTGCTGGGTAGAACATTGCAGAGAACATTACTCTATCTACCTCTATTGCTCCGCTATCTTTATCTAGCTCGTACTTAATGTTAGAACCAAATGGAACTTCTATAATTGCTTTTACTTCGTCTGGGCATTTACCTGAACCGATTTTACTAATATCCATTACTCTCTCCGTTTAAATTTTTTGCAATTTTATCATAATTTTTCTTGTAAGGCTATACTATTGTAGTAAAGTGCCATATAACTTTAACTCTTTTTTTAAAGATTTGTAATTTGGAATATATTTACTAACTAAATTCCAAAAATCTTTAGAGTGATTTTTGTGCGTAATATGGGCTAATTCGTGCACAATAATATAATCTGCTAAATTTATAGGTAGCATTAGTAAAAAAGTATTAAGTGATATTGCATTTTTATAAGAGCAACTGCCCCATTGCCTTTTTGTTTTGCGGTAGCTAACTTTAGAAGCACTAAGTTGCATCTTATCTTGCCAGTAGGTAACTCTGCTATTTAGTAAGCTTGGGGCTAAGTTTTTATAAAGTAGAGCTTTATAGCTTTTTTTAACCTCAGTAGACCAAGTTTTTGTGCTTATTGTAATTTGATTATTGTTAAATTTTATATACTCTTTAGTATCTTGAATAAGCTCTATTTTAATAGGTTTTCCCATTATTAGTATCTCTAAATCTGCTTCTAGCTTGCTAGAGGTTTTAATTTTTTGGTATTTTTTGTAAATTATAGAGCTACTATCTTGAAGAACTTTTAAAATATAACTATCTGTTGTATGGTAGGGGGCTCTTATATCTATAGAGTCCTCTTTTACTTCGAAGTAGATATTTTTTAACCTCTTTTTTCTTGTAATGTTTACTTTAAAAGAGGCATTATTAATATCTATATTAATTACTCTTCTCCAAGAGCGTATTTTATATTGTTTTTATTTAGAAACTCTATATATTTATTAAACTCTGCCTTTGCGCTATTTTGGTTTAAAGATACTACAGATATTGTAGTTCTAGGTCCATCGCTATATAGCTTTGGTAAAGACGATACATCTACATCTGATGGAGCGCTTTTCATTAGGTCTATAAACTCTGCTTCTGATGTTAGTGCTACTAAAGAGTGTCTGTACTCTTGTTTCTCTTTTCCTGCAAATATGTTATCTAAAATGTACTCTACCATTGGGTGGCTCATCTCTGGAAAGCCTGGCATAAAGAAGAATCTATCTTCTAGATAAAATCCATACATTCCATTTACAACATTTGGTAGAAGTTTAGAGTTTTTAGGAAGCATTGCCATATTTACTCTATGCGGATATGCGTCTTTACCACGCACAGATACAATATGGTTTTTAAACTTTTCGTTCATATATAGTTTGCCATCGCTAAGTGCTTTACTAGCAGATTCTCTTGTGCTGTCATCTGGTGTAGAGCCAATACCACCAAAGCTTAGTAGTACGCTATTTGGTAGGGTAGAGATGTAGCTAATTGTAGATGCAATAAGTTGGGGGTTGTCGTCTATAATAAAAGAGCCAGAGAGCTTAAAACCCCTCTTTTTTAAAATATCTCTTATAAATTTAAAATGCGCATCTTCGCGTCTGCCATTTAGTATTTCGGTACCAATTATAAGAGCATAAAAGTTCTCTCTTTGCATCTTTACTCTTCTATGTAGTTTTTAAGTTTTCTACCAACTTTAGGGTGCTTAAGTTTTTTAATTGCGCTACTCTCTATTTGGCGTACTCTTTCTCTTGTTACATTTAGCTCTTTACCTATCTCTTCTAGGGTTCTGTCGCTTTTATCTACTAGTAAACCAAAACGCATTCTTACAACTGCTTGCTCGCGCTCGTTAAGTTGCTCTAGCACTTCGTCAATTTGTCTATTTAGGTCGTCGTTCATTACTGTGTCTGTTGGGCTTTGTGCATTTTTATCTTCGATAAAATCGCCAAATCTTCCGTCGTCTTCGTCGCCTACTGGTGCTTCTAGCGATACAGGCTCTTTTGTAATTTTAATTACATTCTTAACCTTATCTACAGTTAATCCAACCTCTTTAGCAATTGTCTCTAAATCTGGCTCTTTACCGCTTTCTTGCAGGTTTTTTCTAATAATTTTGTTAATTCTGTTGATAGTTTCTATCATATGGATAGGAATTCTAATAGTCCTAGCTTGGTCTGCTATTGCACGGCTAATTGCTTGGCGTATCCACCATGTTGCGTATGTAGAGAACTTATAACCTTTTTGGTACTCAAACTTGTCTACTGCTTTCATAAGTCCAATATTACCCTCTTGAATTAAATCCAAGAAAGGAAGCCCACGGTTAGTGTAACGCTTAGCAATAGAAACAACAAGTCTTAGGTTAGACTTTGCCATTCTAATTTTTGCTTTTTCGCTCTTGTTTTTACCAATTCTAATTTGTTGTAAAATCTCTTGTAGCTTTTCTGGGTCTAGGTTAAAGCTGTTTTTACTTGCCTCTTTAGTCTCGAATAGCTTTTTAATTTGCACATATGTACTAACCATAGTAGCTTCTGGAACGGCATCTATAATATCGTCTTTAGTCATATTAATAATATTATCTAAAATCTTTTGGTGTTCTGCTCTTAGCTTGTCGTTAAATAGCTGTAGTTTATACTCTAACTTCTTTAGCTCTCTATCAAACGAGTCGTCGCTTTTTAGAGCTGTCTCTATTGCTTTTACAAGCTCGTTAATAAGTTTACTTGTAGGTCCTAAATTAAGTAGAGCCTCTTTTAAAAGGTGCTTTTTATGCGCAACTTTTAACTGCATATGAAAAACAGACTCTTCTTTAGCTGATTTGTCTTCTAAAAGAGCATCGAATTTTTCTTTCTCTTTCATCCAATCTTTTTTAGCCTTCTCTAGAGCTTTAAACTTCTCTATTACTTGTTGGCTTCTTTTGTCTGTTTTTGGAGCTTTTTCTTTGCCTTCTTGCTCACTTGCTTCGCTATCTTTATCTTCTGTGTCAGCCTCTTCGTCGCCACTTTCTGCGTCGTCAAAACTCTTAAATAGCTCTTTTACTCTTCTTTCTCTATTAAGTAGTGGCTCTTTGTAGTTTAATATATAGTCTATAAGGTAAGGAACCGAGCAGATAGCATCGATAATAATATCTTCGCCCTCTTCAATTCTTTGGCTTAGTTCTATCTCTTCTTCTTTTGTTAGTAGTGGTATTTTACCCATCTCTCTTAAGTACATACGAACAGGAGAGTCACTTCGGCTCCACTCTAGAAGCTCTTTATCTTTTGTTATGTCGAAATCTTCTTCTATCTCTGCATCGTATGCTGCTTCTCTTTCGATCTCTAGAGCTCTCTCTTTTTTATCGTTTAGAACTTTTGCATACTCTGATGCCGATACAATTGTTGCGTTGTGTTTTTTTGCTAAAGATTTAATTTTTTTAGCTTGCGCAGCTGTTGGCGCTTTTTCGAACTGTTTAACTATATTTTCAAATGTAGCTAACGAATTCTTTTTAAGTTTAGTAAACTCTTTCTCTATTAGTTCTATTGGGTCTTTTTTCTTTTTTGTAGCCATAAAGGGTAGCTCCTAAGGTATTTTATGCAGTTTGTTTTTAAGGTATATATTATACCGAAATTTTTAATATTTTTGTAGCACGGAAGAGTTTTTTTATAAAAAAGTTGTAATTTGCACTAAATTTAGTAACTAAATTGCAATAGAGACTCGACTTTATTTTAAAAAGAGTAAAATTTGGGTATAATCGCGTAAAATTTTTAATTAAGGATATTTTGTGAGAGGCAAAGTTTGGAAGTTTGGTAAAAATATAGATACCGATATTATTATTGCAGCAAGATACTTAAATACAAGTAATCCTAAAGAGTTGGCAAAGCACATTATGGAAGATGCAGACCCACAATTTACGCAAAAAATGAGCGCAGGCGATATTATAGTTGCAGACGAAAACTTTGGTTGCGGAAGCTCTAGAGAGCACGCTCCAATAGCACTAAAAGCAGCAGGCGTTGCAGCTGTAATTGCACCTACATTTGCAAGAATTTTTTATAGAAATGCTTTTAATATGGGGCTACCTATTTTTGAATTAAAAGAGATAGACGAAATCAGCGAAGGCGATACTATTAAAATAGATATGCAAAGTGGAGAGGTAATAAACGAAACAACTAATAAGAGTTATAAGTTTACTCCAATTCCAGAGTTTATGCAAGAGTTAGTAGATGCAGGCGGATTAATAGAGTTTGCAAAAAAAGAGATAGCACAAAGCTAGTAGGAGTATTAGATGGGCAAGATGTACAAAATAGGTATTATTAAAGGCGACGGTATTGGACCAGAAATTATTAACGAGGCAGTTAATGTTTTAGACTCGGTATCAACTAAGTTTGGTTTCGATATAGAGTACGAAGAGTTCTTATTAGGTGGTGCAGCAATAGACGAAACAGGTGTGCCACTACCAGCAGAGACAATTGCAGGTGTTAAAAAGGTAGATGCTGTACTATTTGGTGCAATTGGTGGGCCAAAGTGGGATAACCTAGAACGCCACTTACGCCCAGAAAGCGGACTTTTAGGACTAAGAAAAGAGATGGGAACATTTGCAAATTTACGCCCAGCTATTGTATATGACGAACTTATAAACGCATCTACACTTAAGTCAAATATCGTTAAGGGTGTAGATATTATGGTTGTAAGAGAGCTTACAGGCGGTATATATTTTGGACAACCAAGAGAGTATAATGCCGATAAATCTTACAACACTATGGTTTATAGTGCAGAAGAGATTAGAAGAATTGGTAAAATTGCATTTGAAATTGCTATGAAAAGAGATAAAAGAGTATGCTCTGTAGATAAAGCAAATGTACTAGAAGTAAGCCAACTATGGCGCGAAGTTATAGAAGATGTTGCTAAAGATTACCCAGAAGTAGAGCTTTCTCATATGTATGTAGATAATGCAGCAATGCAATTAATTAAAGAGCCAAAGCAGTTTGATGTAATGGTAACTGGTAATATATTTGGTGATATTTTAAGTGATGCTGCTAGTATGTTAAGTGGATCTATTGGGCTACTACCAAGTGCAAGTACTGGTAGTAAAGTTGGTCTATACGAGCCAATTCATGGTAGTGCGCCAGATATTGCAGGACAGGGTATTGCAAACCCAATTGCAACAATTGCAAGTGCAGCAATGATGCTAAGATACGAGCTTAACGAACTAGAAGCGGCTGATGCAATAGATAATGCAATTAAAAAAGCATTAAGCGATGGTTACAGAACAGGCGATATTAGCGCATTTGATGCTAAAGAGGTTGTATCTTGTAGCGAAATGGGTAGTATAGTAGCAAATAACATATCTAAGAGTTAAGCATGCAGCAAAGAGCAAGAGTCTTAATAGATTGTAGCGACAAAAAAGGTTTAGTTTATAAAGTATCTAAGATATTTTACGACTTAGACTTAAATATTGTTAGTAACCAAGAGTTTGTAGATAAAGATAGCGGGCACTTTTTTATGAGAAGTGTCGTAACAGGCAAATTTGATGTTGCTAAGTTAGAAGAGAGGCTAAATAACACAATTGGCGATATTGCTAAAATTAGTGTTATACCACCTAATAAAAAAGATATTATTCTTATGGCTACTAAAGAGTCGCATGCTCTTGGAGATATACTTATAAGACACACTGCTGGCGAGTTAGATGCAAATATTTTAGCTGTAATTGCTAATAGAGATAACCTAAAAGAGTTAGTAGAGCGCTTTAATATACCTTTTATTCAAATTAGCTCAGACAACATAACAAGAGAAGAGCACGAAGATTTAGTACTAAATGAGCTAGCTAAATATAAGTTTGATTATATAGTTTTAGCTAAATATATGCGTATTTTAACACCTAAGTTTGTATCGGCTTACGAGGGTAAGATTATAAATATACATCACTCATTTTTACCTGCATTTATTGGTGCTAACCCTTATAAGCAAGCTTACGAAAGGGGTGTTAAGATTATTGGTGCAACAGCTCACTTTGTAACTAACGACCTAGACGAAGGGCCAATTATTGCGCAAGATGTTATATCTGTAAACCATAGATACGACTGGAGAGATATGCAACAAGCAGGTAGAGATGTCGAGAAAGTTGTACTATCGCGTGCGCTAAAGCTTGTGCTAGAAGATAGAGTTTTTGTAAATACAAATAAAACGGTGATATTTTAATGGGAACTTTATTCAATATAGTTTTAGTAGAGCCTCAAATTCCGCCTAATACTGGTAGTATTGGTAGAATGTGTGTAAATTTAGATGCAACTTTGCACCTAATAGAGCCACTAGGGTTTGATATTAGCGAAAATGCAGTTAAAAGAGCAGGGCTAGACTACTGGAGCGAGCTAGAGTTAAAAGTATGGAAAAGTGTAGAAGAGTTTTTAGCTAACAATCCAATAGAGAAGATGCACTTTGCAACAACAAAAACAGACAACTTATATTGGAATGCAAGCTACGATATTGGCGATTATATAGTTTTTGGCTCAGAGACAAAAGGTATACCAGAGTGGCTACTAAAAGAGAACTTAGATAAGTGTATAACAATACCAATGGGGCAAAAGGGCAGAAGCCTAAATTTAGCTACTAGTACAGGTATTGTAACTTACGAAGCGCTTCGTCAAAATTACGATAGTATAGATTTTAGTAAAATAACTATAGAGTTTAAGGGGTAGTTTTGGGCTTTTTTGATTATTTATATATTTTTGTTGCAGTTGTTTTTGCATATATGACATTTATTATTGTGCTTCGTAATTTTCAGAGTAAATTTAACGATAAAGGCGAGAGGTTAGATTTAATACAAAAAGATAAAAAGCAGAATCCTAAAGATTAAATTAAAGTTTAGGATTCTCTTGTAAATATGCATAGCCACTCTCTGGTGGTACTACAATAGTAAATGCCTTTATTGTACTATCTTTAAACTCAAATTTAATTGTACAGTTACCTACTATATGCCCCCAATAGTTTGGATATAAACTTTGAGTATAAGACTTTAGTGGTCTTCCAAAGTTATCGAACCCTATATGTTTAGCACTACTTGTTGCAGAGCCGTTTTTTCTTATATTACAACTATTAAATGTTACTTTTTTAATTCCATATTTTTGCGATATAAATATATTTGGGCTTACTTGATTTGTTAGTGCATCTGCGCTGTTTTTTGGGCAAGTTTTTGCAGTAGTCCAAAAAAGAGGCTTATTATTACTTGGGTCAACGGCTGCTTCGCTAGTGTAGTTAACTTTGCCACTTAAGTCGTTGTCTGTTCCAATTAAATAGAACATATCTTTACTACTTTTGCAAAAATATAACTGAAACCTCCAGAAAGAGCGTTGCCACTTTGTGTTGCTGATAGAGTGTTTAGAGTCGTGTAGTGCTAGGTTTTGTGTGTATCTTATCATCGATAACATATGGTTAATTGCTTCACTTCTTGTGTCTCTTTTTAATCTTGGCATAGAGTAGCTTGCAATTATGGCTATAAGAGTAACAACTAAAAGTAGCTCTATCATGGTAAATGCGTTGCGATTTTTCATATTTTTTGTAAGCTCCTTTTATGGTATGTCTGCCACGGAATATATTTTTGTTTGCTAGTACCGTATGTTGGGTTTAGTATATCTTTGTATTTTATATATACATCTACTATAATAGATAGTGTATCTATATCGGTATCGTTTAAATTTGCAGCAATACTTTTACATTTATTTATATACTTATTATTGCCAATATATGTAATTTTAACATAAACTTTGTAGCCATTACCACTATCTGGAGTGCCAATATCTGTGTTTATTGTATCTATACACTTATTAGTTCTATCGTTTGCGCTAACTGCCATTACTGCATACTCTGTATAACTTCTTGCTAGCAAAATTGCTTGCTCTTTTTGGTATTGTAAGTTACCCTCTTTTGTAATAGAGCTACTTGCATAAAATATATAACTTGCAACTAAAGATAGTAAAACAATAGTAAATATTGCAACCAACATAGAGAAGCCACTTCTTAAATTTGTCATTTAAATACCACCTTCTCTTTGCAAATTGATGTTGTTTTATTTACACCTATATTCTCTTTAACACAAAGTTTAATATGAACTCTATTCTCTGTAGCATAAGTTTTAAACACTGTTACATTAGTTGCCAAGATAGCCTCTGGTGTAGTAGAAGCATTATAGTATCTTCCTGTCCATGGAGCGAAGTTGTACTTTAAATAGAGGTCGCACCCATTAGTTGTGCAGTTTTTGGTACCTACGGCATATGCACTCCAAGCTAGTTTATAGTGTTCGGTAACTCTAGATATTGGAGTTGTTAGATTTAGCGTACAATTTGCGTAATTAGCTGAATTAACAAGTGCTAAACCTGTGGTTCCACCTAATGTATTGCTATAGCCAATATCTCTAAAGCTGTAGTTACCAGGAAAGAATAGTGCAACTTTAGAGTTGCTAAAGTCTGCTCTACCATTAGAGAGCCTCTTTATAATATTTTGAGCAAATGCTAAGTCTGAGCCAGGAGTTTTAATAGAGGTTTTAGAGCTTGCTTTAATATTACAATAGCCACTCCAAGCAGGTTTAGAGCTAGGTTGGCTTGTAAGTGAACCAGACTTTATATTATTAGCTTCGAATCCATCTATATCGTAGCCTACCCACTCTAAAACGCTATAATCACTAGGAGCTGAAGATATAGACTCTATTGCATTATTAGTAAAGCTTTTTCTTTTAACTATTGTTTCGCTTATTGCGTAGCTAAGTCTATTTGCTATAGAGTTTATGGCAATCTCTACTTTAAGGTTAGCTTTATGCAGTGTATTTACGCGGTTGTAGCTAATGTATGTTTTAGCTATTACACCACTTGCAATATACGAAACTATAGATAGTATTACCATTGTAATTATTAGCTCTATTAAAGTAAATGCATTTCTCAAAACTTTCTCTCCTTAAGCTTAGATGAGCCTATATTGCAAGAGAAAGCTCTTAAGATAACCTTTTTCTTGTTATTGTTTGTGCTAGTTAGAGTTACTTGTATCTCTTTTATATTGGTGCTCCCACCAGTTTCTACTTGAAATGGCTTAAATTCTAAATCTTCAACATCTTTATAGCCAACTCCTTTTGTTGGAGTATCTTTGTTGTATTTAATAGTAGTTGATATTTGAACAGTTTTGTCTTTATAGTCGCCTTCTGTTACAGAAGTGGCTTCTACTGGTGTTAAGGTTATTGCTCTGTTATTAAAGTCATCTATATCGTTTGGTGTTGTTTCTGCAGTTTCAAATCCTAGTTTAGAAGGCAATGTAGCAGTTACTCTACTTGTAGTGCCAAGTGCATTTTTATATCTTCTAGATGTCTCTTTTGGTGAGCCGACTCTTTTGCCCGTTAAGAAGCTGCCATTTTTGGCTTCTTTTAGAGCATTATCTTCTTTTGTAACATAAACAATAGGGTTTTCTAACTTTGGATTTGCTGTATTTTCATCCCAAAAGCTAGACATAATTAAATCTATATAAGAAGATGCGTTAGAGATTGCCTCTTGTGTAATTGCATTGCTAGATGCTTTTGATGTTGTAGCTACTAAATTTGGTACAGATATAAGTGTAATGGCAATAATTACTATTGCAAATATTAACTCTATAAGTGCTATTGCTTTTCTCATTACCAATCTACCTTTTTAGTTTTTCTGCCTGTGCTATTATAATCTGTTGCGTAGCCTGTTTTTCCTTTACCAGACCATGCAGCACTAGATTTAACAAATCTTACTTTAGTAATAGAAGTTGGTGGCGTGTTAGAGTGCTTGTTATATAACAACCAAGGGTAGTTAGTTATCATCTGATTAGTTGGTTGTATTAAAACAGTTAGTGGTAGTTGTGCATTAATTTTTCTTTCTACTTTTGCTCTACTATCTACACCTTTAGTAAATTGATCAAACACAGAGGTTGGTTTTAGTGTTGCACTATTTGGCTTATCTACTTGTAGTAATGCTTTACCTTCGCTAGTGCCACTATGATTAAGTGCTAGCCACCAATCATACTCGCTAGTTAAGCTTTTAGATATATCTATGCCATACTTGCTACAATAATCTAGACTTTTATTACAAAAAATAGTTACTTTAATTGGTGTTTCTATATCTTTAGTATAGATATCATCATAAAAGTCAGATTCTGATTTTACTCTTGCGTAGTATAGTGTTTTTGTTGTATTTAAATTTTTAACAGCTTTTGGTATATAATTTTTTTGCATATCAACATAAATTTTTTCATTAGGGCTAGAAACTTCTATATTACTAAAGGTTGTATTAAATGGATTTATAGGGTTGTTGTATTCTCTTTTAAGGTTATAGTAACAGTTATAACTTGCAGTTGCAGGTATATAGAAGTACTTTTTATCTAAAGTTGTAGTTATAGAGTTAGCAATATTATTAGTCGAAACTTGTGTTTTGTTTTTATCTATATTTGCATCGTATAGTATATTGAGTATTTTGCTATTAATTTTTTGATCTAAAGAGTAGTTTTGTTTTATATTTAAATTATATGCACTACAGTTGCTAGTATAATTATTAAGTATTGTGCCATCTTTAGATATTGCTACAATATTACCAGCTACTTTAAGTGCCATAATAGAGCCATTTTGTACTAAATTTTTTGTTTTATTTAAGTCGTTAATATATAAATAATTACTAGCACTATTTGGATTAGACTTTGCAGTTATTGAGTTAATATCAAAACTATATGGATGTAGTTTTAGCTTTAAATCTGGATATGTTGCTAGTGAATTAGTTTTTATATCACAACCTCTTTTGGCATTAGCATTATTAGCATTTAGTGTTATAGAGTTTTTTATACAGTCATCTTTGTTTGGGAAAGGTCTATATTTATAACCTTTATGATCTACTTTTGTCCACTCTAAATCTTCTATATGTAGCGCATAGTCACCAGTATCTTTAATAATAAATCTATTTCTTGGTATCTGATTAGGTTTCTTTAAAGGGGCTAAACCATCTGTTTTACCATTATTTATAGATATATTTAAATTATGATTTAATCTATTTAAGCAAGTAGGTAAGCCAATAAATTGTGCAATAGATTTTTTAGTGGTACTATCTTTTTTATTTACAAAGTAGTAGCCTTGTGCATGATCTCTTTTTTCATATTGTGTTGCATTAATATCTAAATTATATAAGTATCCAGCGGCAATATTTTTAAAACTATTATCGCTATTTTTTCCTATATATAGATTTTTTTTATTTAAACTCTGATTATTGTCAGTTATTGCTATAGAGTAACTATCTGGTCTTATAGCAAAGTTATCTCTAGAGCATAAAGGTGTGCCATAGTGCTTTCTTAAACAGTCGTAGCAGATACTTTGGCTACTATTTGTACAGCTATTTAAACAAAACTTATTTTCTGAATTCTCTAAATCTTTATAATAATCTTTATATATTGTATCAAAGCAACCAGAGTCGTATTGGTTTTTACATTTATGATTTATTACAACTTTTTTATCGTTAACTTTTTGAGTTAATGCCCATACTCTAAAGATAGCCTTTTTTAGCGCTAAATTTTTTGGATATGTGCTGTAATCTTTATTGATATCTACTTTTACTCTTGATTGTTTATTAAAGTTTACAAAAACACCTTTATTGTAACTCTCTGGATTTTGACATGTAGAGTCGTAACCAGCAGAGCTGTTATTATCGAAACTATCGCCATTAATTAACTCTAACTCTACTGTTGCTTCTGTTTTTAACTCTTTATTATATTTACCATTGCCATCTTTTGTATAGCTTGCTACCGAAACTTGATAAGGCACACCAACAACTTGTGTATAAAGAGAGTATCTATCTTCTTCGTTTTGAGTAAATGTACTATCTCCTCTTTCGACATTAAATATTCCATATAGTGGGTTATAGACTTGATTAGTAGGACATTGTGGTAAAAATTTTCTAGAGTTAGGTGGCGCATCTGTAGAGAAGCTATAATTTACCTTATGCACGCCATCGAAAGATATATTTGCATTTAAGTTTATATCGAATTTACCATTAAAATCATTTTTCTTAAAGTTGTAATATAGCTTAGAGTAAGTAGTCTCTTTTGCAGATATCGCTCCTCCACTAGTAGTAGGGTTATGCCCAACAGCAATTTCGCCTATATTTTTATTGGTTTCTACTGCTGGTATATACTCGTAAGTATTTGGAGGAGAGTATTTTGCACTACCAATTTTATATTTAAATGTATTATCTGGTGTGAATTTTATACTCATTTTAGAGTCTATTAAATCAAAGTCTGCCTCTTTGCTTCTTAGCATTAGCTTAATTTGCAGAGGCTCGTTAGCAAAGTTAGATGTTGAGAATTCTCTATTTTTACTATCTATATTTATATACTCACCTAATTTAACACTATAGTCGTAACATACTTTTGGAGTAAAAAGCTCTGTAGTAAAGGCTACCATAGTTGGTACATATAGGTCTCTTGCGTTGCCTGTTGTTTTGCTAGATAGCGTTAAGCTAGCACGAGAATGATTGGTTTTAATTGGTTTATCATCACCACCTTTTGTACCAATTTGATTTACATGAATATCTATACCGTTATTGTTATCTATTTTTGGGTTTCTTTTTGGCACACCATCTATAGAAGATGCAAAGTAACTGCCAGTTCCTGGAGCTGCTGGTAATTTGTAAGAGTAGCCTTCTTGATTAGTCAATACTGCCTTGTCGCCTAAAATGTATTTGTCACCCTCTGCTGCAAATATAGATATAGTAGAATCAACTCCATCATTAGCATATTTTGGCGTTTTAAAGCCACTAAAATCTATTGTTAGCTTAGAAAGAGATGGTATCCACCCTGTTATTATTTTAAAACCATCATAAACTGTAACATTTCTTGTTTTTTCAAATGGTTCTTTAGAGTTATCGTACACAATTACTAGAGACCATGCACTAAAGTTTCCTAGTCCGTCTCCCCATCTGTATGTTCTTGTTTTTCCACTTCTTGTTGGTATGTTTGCTACTGTGTAGGTGTGGTTTGCACTTTTATCTTTTAAGATAGATGTAACATCTGCAAATGCACTATAGATATATGAAACATAGCTATATATATAATTAAATCTATATTTATATACTTTGTCTGGCTTTATTGATACATAATCTTCGTTATCTACTTTTAAATAAACATTATGGTTATCTAAAAAGCTATTAATCTGAGAATCTGCACTCTCTTTTGAGTATTTATTAAAATTAAATACATTATCTATGCCTTCGTCCCATTGGTCGTTATGTAAATAGCCAAGCCAGTAAAGCCCAGCCCATACTATTTTAGATTTGTCTATATTTATTTTATCAACTACAGACTCTATAGTTGCACTCGAAGAGTTAAAAGTGTTGCTTTTGCTATCTATATCGACATATTGCAAATTCATATCTGCATTACTTGTTTGAGCATCTGGAGTAGTTGATTGTAAAACAGTATTACCTATTACTCGTATATTACCATTTAAGTTGTTATAGTATCTCATTTTAAAATCTGAATTGCTATTAGAATTCGGACTTTTTTCAAAAATTCTAAAGTAGTCAAATTTTAAATAGTTGCCATTTGTACTATCACTTTGTGCCCCTGTATCTATTTTTATAGTAAGTTTTGATGCAGCAGAACCAGATACTAATTTTAATGTATACTCTTTTAAGCCACCATTATTGGCTATATTAGTTATTTTTACACTATTTTCTTTACCAGTGTTATCGTATATAGATACTTGTTGGTTTTTACATCCGCTCCAACCACATGCAGCTACAAATTTAAGTGTGTACTCTTTGTTAGAATTTATATTAATAGTTTGTGTTAGTGGAGTAGGGTTGTTTTTTGTATGCATATAGGCATATCTTTTACCGTGGTAGCCAGGATAGCTACTAGAAAACCATGCTGGACCACCATTCCAAGCTAAAATATTGCCAGAGCTACCCTCTTCGAAGTCGCCATTATTTATTGTAGGATTTGCATATATAAAATTAAATAGTACAAAAGGTAACACAAGTTTAAATAGAGTATTTATTAATTTATCTAACATACAAATCCTTTGCTAATTATAAAAAATTTCTCTTATTTATAATGATATCTAAATATTAGTAAGATTTAATGGATATTTTGTGTATATATCTATCTTATGTAGCTAATTTTTACATCTACTTGTATCATTATGTTATAATTGCACTTAATTTAGTTAAAAGGTAAAATTTATATGATAAATATATTTAAAATTACAACATTTATAGCTTTTAGTGTTTTTATAATTACAAGTTGTGCTAAAAATAATAATTTAGAGCCATATAAAAGTAATAAAAATAGCCAAAGTAGTGTATATAGTTTAATTAAAAGTAACTCTTTAGACTTAGCAGGAGAGTCTTATGTAAAGTTAAAAGATAGCGAAGATAGTGCTAGTATTAAGAGTGCAGCATCTGCCTTAGCAGTTGCGCATATTGCTAAGTCAGAGTATATTTTGGCTAATTTTTATATACAAGAAGCATTAGCAATAGATCCAAGTGATAGTTTTTTAAAGTATTTATTAATAAAAAATCAGTTTTTATCTGCAAATTTGCACAATAGAGACCAATCATATATGCAAAAGGCGCTAAGTGCGCTTAAGAGCAATCAGTATCTAGTAGATAGTAGCGATAGTAAAATATTGGCAAATACAATGCTTTTAAGAGTTAAGTTAGATATGGCGTGGAGCAATAAAGAGGTTAGTAACTTATATAAAAGATTAAATAAGCCAGATGCCTCTAATTTATATACGCAAAAGATAGAGTCTTTAGGATTTAAAATAGAAGATATAGTTAAATATTAATAAATATAAACATTAATTTTTACTTTTCTTTACTATAAACTTGACATAAAAGCAAATATCTACTATTATTTAGCAAAAAAATTAAGTATCTATAAGGATAAGATTATATGCAACTAAAAGATT
This sequence comes from uncultured Nitratifractor sp., assembly GCA_964517485.1. Lineage (GTDB taxonomy): Bacteria > Campylobacterota > Campylobacteria > Campylobacterales > Sulfurovaceae > JAADEQ01. Next base: position 22,060 of record CAZFCZ010000057.1, read on the forward strand.
ACGAAAAGTTTCCTACTAAACTGCCAGTATTAGTAGATGATGAACTATTTTTTTACCCATTTATGATTAGCCCTATATTTGTAAACAGCAAATCTGATATTAAAGCAATAGAGAGTGCTATGGAGAATAACTCTTTGCTTTTTGTAACTACAACTAAACCAAACGCCATAGAAGATAGAAGTTTTGATAAGATATATAAAGTTGGTGTTGTAGGCTCTATTATGCGTAGAGTTGAGCTTAACGATGGTAGAGTAAAAATACTATTTCAAGGGTTAGCAAAAGCTAAAATTCTAGCCGATGAAAGTATAGAAGACGATAAACTTGTAGCAACTATAGATATTGTTAAAAACGAAGAGTATCAATCTGTTCGTGTAGATGCACTAATTAGCCTTTTAAGAGAGAAAATTAAACAGCTATCGCAACTTAGTAGCTCTATACCGTCTGATTTAATTAAAACTATCGAAGAGTCATCTGAACCACATAGAGTAGCCGACTTAATATCGTCTATGCTAGAGCTAGATAAAGAGCAAGCATACGCGCTATATATAAAAGAGGATATCGAAGAGAGACTTTTAGGCATTATAGATGTTGTAGCTGCGCAAATAGAAGCACTAAAGATACAAAAAGATATTAGTAATAGAGTACACTCAAATATAGAAAAAACAAACAAAGAGTATTTCTTAAAAGAGCAACTAAAAGAGATACAACGAGAGCTTGGAGCAGATGCACAAAGAGACGAAGAGATAAATAGATATAAAGAGGCTTTAAGTGCCATAAAAGAGACTCTTAGCGAAGATGCCTATGCAGAGATAGACAAACAGATAGATAGATACTCAAAGGTTCATCCAGATAGTGCAGACGCATCTCTATTGCAAAACTATTTAGAGCTAGTTTTCGAGTTGCCATTTGGTAAGTACTCTAAAGGTAGCTTAAGTATAAAAAAGGTTGCAAACGAGCTAGATGCAGACCACTACTCACTTAAAAAGCCAAAAGAGAGAATAGTAGAGTTTTTCTCTGTAAAAGAGCTAGCAGAGCTTAGAGGTAAAATAAAAGAGTCTAACGATGGTGTTATTTTATGTTTTGCGGGACCTCCAGGTGTAGGTAAGACATCTTTAGCAAACTCTATATCTAAGGCTCTTAATCGTCCACTTGTTCGCTTAGCACTAGGTGGTTTAGAAGATGTAAACGAACTAAGAGGCCACAGAAGAACATACATAGGTGCAATGCCAGGTAGAGTAGTGCAAGGCTTAATAGAAGCAAAAACTATGGATCCAGTAATTGTACTTGATGAAATAGATAAAGTAGGGCGCTCTAATAGGGGCGACCCAACAGCCGCGCTATTAGAGATACTTGACCCAGAGCAAAATGCCCACTATAGAGATTATTACTTAAACTTTGCAATAGATTTAAGTAAAGTAATTTTTATTGCAACTGCTAACCAAATAGGCTACATACCAGCGCCACTTAGAGATAGAATGGAGATAATTTTTGTTAGCAGCTACACACCAAACGAAAAGTTTGAAATAGCAAAAAGATACCTAATACCACAAGAGTTAAAAAAACACGCCCTAAGAGGAGACGAGGTATCAATTGGTAAAAAAGCTCTTAAAACACTTATAGACGAATACACAAGAGAGCCAGGTGTAAGAAACTTAAGAAGAAAAATTGCCATGATTGCAAGAAAAGCGGCAAAAGAGATTTTAGAAAATCCAGAAACTACTAGTGTTAAAGTTAGCTATAAAAACTTAAAAGAGTATGCTGGTAAAAAGGTGTTTGAGTACTCGCCAATAGCTACATCGCCAGAGGTTGGTGTTGTTAATGGGTTAGCGTGGACTAGTGTAGGTGGTGATGTTTTAACTATAGAGGTTATTAAAATTAAAGGCAAAGGCCAAATACAACTAACTGGAAGCCTTGGAGATGTAATGAAAGAGTCTGCACGAATTGCACAAAGTGTTGTTAAGATATTAATAGACAATAAAGAGTTAAGTATAGATAACAATATAATTCCTAAAACTCCTGCAGAAAAAGAAAAAAATACAGTACCAGATGTAAGCGAAGTGTATAAAAGATATGACCTACATATACATGTGCCAGAGGGTGCAACACCAAAAGATGGTCCAAGTGCTGGTATAACAATGGCAACTGCAATTGCTTCTATCTATACTAATAGAAAAATAGATAACAAAGTAGCAATGACAGGTGAGCTAACACTAACAGGAAAAGTGCTACCAATTGGTGGACTAAAAGAGAAATTAATTGCAGCATATAAATCTGGAGTAACAAAAGCACTAATTCCTAGAAAAAATTACGAATTAGATTTAGAAGAGATTCCAGAAGAAATTTTAGATAATATGACAATAATACCAGTAGATAGAGTAGAAGAGGTATTAGCACAAGCACTAGTGTAAATTAATTTACACTAACAGTGCATTAAAAAGTTCTTACTTACTACTTACAACAATAAAAACTATACACTATTTATTTTAAAGCAAATCAATTTAGATAATTATACTTTTATAAGTAAAAAACTTTAGAGAAAAGATAAAATTATACTATATTAAATAATATTATTAGGTTTCTTCATTAGTTAAGTTGCAGACTAGTTAAAATAGTTATTTCTAATTTAAAGTTAGTTTTAGTATATTTGTTTATATTGCAATTTATAAAATGTTGTAGATTTTTTAAATAAAAGATAGAGTAGGGCGGGTTTATAGACCTGCCTTCTCTTTTACGAACTCTTCCATCTCTTGAACGATTGGTTCAAGTGCTCTTTCTGCGTTAATTACTTTTAATAGGTCTTTTTTTGTATAAAAGTCTTGAATCTCTGCTAGAGGCTCTGTATAGATTTTCATTCTGCTGTAGAAAACCTCTTCGTTGTCGTCGCTTCTTTGCTCGCCTGGTGCTGCGTCTGCTGCTCTACCTAAAATTCTCTCTTTAGCAACCTCTTGGCTTACTCTAGCTTCGATAACTGATACTAAATTAATTTCGTTTTCGTTTTGTAGTAGTTTATCAAACTCTACCATTTGCTCTACGCTTCTTGGGAAGCCATCTATAATTACAACATCTTTTGGTGCGCTTTTAATTGCACTAACAATTGTATTTAAAACAATCTCTAAAGGTACTAAGTCTCCTTTAGAGATAAAGCTATCGATTGTTTTACCAAGTTCGCTACCACTTGCAACTTCTGCTCTTAGCATATCGCCAGTAGAGTAGTGCTCTATTGTATCGCTATTTCTTTCTGCAATAATGCTTGCATCAGTTGTTTTACCACTTCCTGGTGCTCCGATAATTAAAAATAGTTTTTTCATAGTAATCCTTAAGTGTTAATATTTCTTTTTATTCTTAAACCTAACTCTTGTAGTTGTGTACCTTCTATATTAGATGGTGCTTGAGTTAACAGACATTGTGAACGCTGAGTTTTAGGGAATGCAATAACATCTCTAATACTATCAGTTTTTGCAAGTAGCATTATTAATCTATCGAAACCTAATGCAAAACCACCGTGTGGAGGCGCACCAAACTTAAGAGCATCTAGCAAGAAGCCAAATTTTTCGTTAGCTTCCTCTTCTTCTATGCCTAATAGTTTAAATACTTGCTCTTGCACTTCTTCTTTATGAATACGAATAGAACCACCGCCTAGCTCTGTACCATTTAATACTATATCGTAAGCAATAGATTTAATATCTTCTATATCATCGTACTCAAGCTTGCCATCTGTTAATTGCGGCATTGTAAATGGATGGTGAAGAGCTTTTACTTTATTGTCTTCTATTTCGAACATTGGGAAATCTACTACCCATAAGAATTTATACTCATCTTCGTCTATAATTTCCATAAGTTCTGCTAAGTATAGTCTAAAGCGACCCATATAATCTAGTACTGTCTTTTTATCGCCAGCACCAAAGAATACAACATCTCCAACTTCTAATTCGCATACCTTTACAATATCTTCTAAATCGCTTTCGCTAAAGAATTTAGTTAATGGACCCTTTAGTCCATCTTCTTTCATCTGGAAGTAACCTAAACCTTTTGCACCAAATTTTCTTACATAGTCTTCGAAGCCTTTCATTTGGCGTTTACTAAATATGTTATCCCCATTTGGAACTTTAAGCGCTTTAATGCGGTTTTTCTTACTATCTTTAGCAATATCTGCAAATATTTCGTTTGTACTTTTTGCAAAAATATCTATAACATCTACCATTGCCATATCGAAACGCAAGTCTGGCTTGTCTGAACCATACTTTTCCATAGCATCATCATATGTCATACGCTCAAAAGTTGCTGGAACTTTATCGCCTTTGTCGCAAGCTGTAAAGATATCTCTAATTAGTTGCTCTGCTGTTGCAATAACATCGTCTTGTGTACAGAAACTTAGCTCAACATCTATTTGTGTAAATTCTGGCTGTCTATCTGCTCTTAAGTCTTCGTCTCTAAAGCACTTTGCTATTTGGAAGTATCTATCAAATCCACTTACCATTAAAAGTTGTTTAAATAGTTGTGGCGATTGTGGTAGTGCAAAAAACTCACCTGGGAAAACACGACTTGGTACTAAGTAGTCTCTTGCTCCCTCTGGTGTAGATTTTGTAATTACTGGTGTCTCTACTTCTAAACAATTTTGGTTAGCCAAAGAGTTTCTAGCAGCTATTGCAGCTTGTGATCTAAGTTTAAAGATGTTGTGCATCTTCTGAGAGCGTAAATCTAAATATCTATATTTTAATCTAATCTCTTCGTTTACTTTACTATCTTCTAAGTCAAATGGCATTGGCTGAGATTTGTTTTCGATAGTAAGTTTATCTACAACAATCTCTATTTTTCCAGTTTTTAGTTTAGGGTTCTCTAAACCTTCGCCTCTTGCTCTTACTTTACCAGTAGCAATTAGAACAAATTGGTCTCTAATATCTTCTGCTATTTTGTGTGCCTCTGCGCTATCTGCAGGGTCACAAACTAGCTGAACTACTTCGTCGTTATCTCTAATATCAATAAATATTACGCCACCATGATCTCTACGGCTAGCTACCCAACCAGCAACTGTTACCTCTTGACCTATTAGGTCTTCGTTTACTTTAGCACAATAGTGTGTTCTCAACTTCTTATCCTATGCATGAATTTTTTGCGATTATACCTAAAGATTCATAAAAGAGTGAAGATATAAACCTTACTTATCACTTTTCCTTGTAACTTTAGCCCCGATTTTAGACAGTTTTTCTTCTAATCTGTCGTAACCTCTATCTAAATGGTATATTCTACTTATTTTTGTTGTACCATTTGCAGCTAGTGCTGCTATTACTAATGCAGAGCTTGCTCTTAAGTCTGTTGCCATAACATTTGCACCATTTAGCTCTTTTACTGGTCTAATTGCTGCTGTATTTCCTTTTAGCCAAATATCTGCACCTAAGCGGTTTAGTTCGCTAACATGCATAAAGCGGTTTTCGAAAAGACGCTCTTCTACTAAGCTCTCTTCGTCTGCTAGTGTCGCTACTGCCATAAATTGTGCTTGCATATCTGTAGGAAAACCTGGGTACTCAGTAGTTACAATATTTACTTTCTTAATCTTAGAAGCTGGTTTTATAGTAATAGAGTTGTCTTTTATGTCGAAACTAAAGCCCATCTCTTCTAGCTTATTAATAGAAGTTTGAATATGCTCTATATTTACCTCTTTAAGAGTTATTTCAGAGTTAGTAATTGCGCCAACACATAAGTATGTACCAGCTTCTATTCTATCTGGAATTGTGTAAACATCTTCTTTAAAATCTAGTGGCTTGCCATTTGTTCCTGTAATTACTAATTTGCTTGTGCCAATGCCATCTATTTTTGCACCACCCATATCTAGCATTTGGCATAGTTGTACAATCTCTGGCTCTTTAGCAGCGTTAATAATTTCGGTAGTTCCATTTGCTAGAGCTGCTGCCATAAGTGCATTTTCTGTACCACCAACTGTAATTTTATCGAATATAATTTTGTTACCAACTAAGCCAGAATCTGCTTTAGCAACTACATACCCCTCTTTAAAAGTTACTTCTGCACCTAGCGCTTCTACTGCTTTAATATGTAAATCGATTGGTCTTTGCCCAATAGCACACCCACCTGGTAGGCTAACAGAGCACTCTTTAAATCTGCTAAGTAGTGGGCCTAATACTAATATAGATGCTCTCATTTGTGCAACTATTTCGTAAACAGCTTTTGTAGAGTTAATGCTAGAGCAATCTATATGTGCAACTGTGTCGTTGTGTTCAACTTTTGCACCAAGCATCTGTAGTAGTTTAAGCATAGTTCTAATATCTACAACATTAGGTAAATTTGTTAGTGTTACAGGTTTATCGGTTAATATTGTTGCTGCAATAATTGCTAGTGCAGAGTTTTTCGCTCCACTAATTATTATTTCGCCATTTAACTTGTGTCCGCCTTCTATTTCTAAGTAATCCATCTTTTGCCTTATAAATTTGTAATATTTTTTTAGTTACGACATTTTACACTAATTTTCTAAAAATTGTAATTTATACTACATTAATGAATATTATTTTTATATTAAGTAATGAAATAGTTCATATTTTTATATATATTTAATAAAAGTTTTGATATTGTGTTACTTAGAATACTACTTTTTAATATGAAGTTATGTTTATTATAAAAAAGTATATATATTATTTGCTATCAATTAATATTTTATATATGGTTAAATCTTTGGAGGATCTATGGGCGTAAGTGTTGAAAGACTTAAAAGTATCAACGATAAGTTAAGACAAAAAATAGAACAGAAAAAAAATGGTAACGACGAGAGCAACCTATTTACTATTGATATAGACTCTATTACTACTGATGGTTCAGAAAATTTATCTGATACTAAGGTATCTATATTTAGTAAAATACCAAATGATTTAGCACTATCTATAGAAGTTAACGAAAAGAGCGACTCTGTAAGATTAGAGAATTTAGTTAGAATGATAGAGCTTTATAAGAAGCTAGAGATTGCTAAAAAAGCTCCAGAGCTAGATAAAATCTTTATGTATAAAGCTATGAATATTAGTGGAGTAGGGCTTAAAGAAGAGGACTTTGGAGAGATAAGAGAGGGTAAGTATGTTCAAATTATTGCAATTACATACGAGCCAGATAAAAATGGTAAAAAGAGAGCAAAAAACATATCTTTAGGCTATTTTGGTAAAGCAGAAACATTAGAGAACTCTTTTAAAAACGAGATTATAGAGTTTGTATTAAGATGGCGTTATGAAAAAGCGTTTCAAAACTTAAAACACTACAGAGTTTTATTGGCAAGATTGTCATAAATAAAACCATTATTTGCATTAAATTTATAAATATAATATAATAATAAAAATATT
>CAZFCZ010000058.1:0-3428 GCA_964517485.1 uncultured Nitratifractor sp.
CTAATATTGGCTAAGATGCACCACAAATACCCAGGACACGCAAAGCAGTTTATGCACGCATTTTGGGGAGTAGGGCAGATGAGCTTTGTAAAGCATGCTATTTTTGTAAAAGAAGATGCCCCAGCTTTAGAAGATTATCAAGAGCTAAGTGAGTATATATTAAACAGAGTTAGCAAAGAGAAAATATTTATTAGCGAAGGAGTGGTTGACCATTTAGACCACTCTAGTCCAAAGCAGTTTGTTGGTGGAAAGTTGGGTGTAGATGCAACTGGCGAGGTAGTTTCTAAAGTAGTTAAACAAATAGAAGATAGCGAGCTTCTAGATAAAATGCAAGCAATAGATAGCTCTGTTGTGGCACTAAAGACATACTTTAGCACTACAGCTAATCCAATTACTGTAATTGCAGTAGAAAAAAGCAGAAGCCAGCTAGAGCTATTTAAAGATTTAGAGAAACTTAAAGATCACCTAGCAATAGTAGTTGTTGTAGATAAAGAGAATAACGATTTAGATAACCCATATATGCTAATTTGGAGAGTTGTAAATAATATAGATAGCAACAGAGATGTACTTTTAGAGCCATTTATTGCAATTGATGGAACAAATAAAAATAGCCTAGATGGCTTTAATAGAGAGTGGCCAAAAGATGCAAACTGCACAAAAGAGGTGCTAGATAAGCTACAAGAATTAAAAGTAATAGATATCGAAGAAGAGTTTATTAAAAAGTTTGGATTGCTAGATTATAATTTGTATAGTTAGCTTTAAACTGCTATTAAGATAAGTATAATATAATTTTGTTACTAATAAAAATTATTATTTAAAAAGGAAAAATATGTTAGTAACAAAAAAAGCACCAGATTTTACAGCAACAACAGTTTTGGCAGATGGCCAAATAGTAGATAACTTTAACCTATACGAAAATATTGGAGAGAACGGAGCAGTTTTATTCTTCTATCCACTAGATTTTACATTTGTATGCCCAAGTGAGATTATTGCATTCTCACACAGAGCAAAAGAGTTTACAGACAGAGGCGTTAATGTAATTGGTTGTTCTATCGATTCACAATTTAGCCACTTTGCATGGAGAGAGACTCCAGTAGAGAAGGGTGGTATTGGCAAAATTAACTTCCCACTAGTTGCAGACTTAACTAAGCAAATTGCAAGAGATTATGATGTGTTATTAAACGATTCTGTAGCACTTAGAGGTTCTTTCTTAATAGACAAAGATGGAACAATTAGACATGCAGTAGTTAACGATTTACCATTAGGTAGAAATGTAGACGAGATGTTAAGAATGGTAGATGCAATGCTTTATACAAATGAGCACGGCGAAGTTTGCCCAGCTGGTTGGGTAAAAGGCGAAGAAGCTATGAAGCCAGATGCAGACGGCGTAGCTAGCTACCTTGCTAAACATGCAGAAGAGCTATAAGCTCTCTGTATTAACAAAATGCAAAATAGTAAAAATTTAGAGCTACTTAAAGAGTATAACTTAAAAGCTACTCCTCAAAGATTAGAGATACTTAGTGCAATAGAATCGCTAGGGCACGCTAATATTGATGAGGTTTACGAAGTAACAAAAAAGAGACAATCTACAATCTCATTAGCTACAGTTTACAAAAATATAACAGCACTTTTAGAGAAAAATCTTTTAAAAGAGGTAGCGTTAAATAACTTTAAATCAAAATACGAAATAAGCAAACATAGCCATAGCCATTTGGTATGTAAAGAGTGCGGAAGTGTAGTAGATGTTGATTTAAACGATAGTATCTGCCAAAGCTCTAAAGCAATGGCAAAAGATAATCTTTTTGACTTTAAAGAGCTAGAGCTAAATATATACGGAGTTTGCAGTAAGTGTAAATAGTTTTTACTCTTAAGCCAAGCTTTTTATAGTATGCTCCATAAAAATTGCCAATAATACAAGCAGCGATATTCCAGCTGGCTTACTATACATCTTATTAGCAGTAATAAATACTAACATTAAAGTTGCAATAAGTAGCGTTGCAATATCGTAAGTATATTTAGAAAAATCTATCTTAATTGGGTTTGCAACCGCAGCCGCACCTAAAGCTATTGTAATATTTGCCATATTAGAGCCTATAATATTACCTATTGCCATATCTGCTTTGCCTTTAATAGCTGCAGTTATAGATACAATAAGCTCTGGCATAGATGTACCAAGTGCAACTAACACAACACCTACTACCCAGTCGCTAACACCAAAAGATTTTGCTATTTTAGAGGCGCTATAAACTGTATAATCTGCTCCATAAACAACCATTACAAAACCTGCAAGTAGAAGTAAAGATGTTTTTACCCAGTTAAATTGGCTATTAGCATCTTGTGTATCAAAGTCTGAAATCTCTAGTGTATCTTTATCGTACTTTAGTAAAAATAGTATATACGCACCCATTAAAACTATAAATAGCATACCTGTAAATCTGCTAATTTCACCACTTAGTATAGCAGCTATAAATATTAATACTGGAAAAAGCGCCCAAGAGCTATCTTTTTCAAAAAAGTCACGATGAGGCTTAACCCCACCTTTTGCTATAATTAAAACAGTACCTAAAACAAGTGCAATATTTAAGATATTACTACCTACTATATTAGATATAGATAGCTCTGGTTTGCCATTTATACTTGCGCTAATACTAGCAGCCATCTCTGGCAAAGATGTACCAAGAGCAACAAGTGTAGCCCCAATTATATACTCAGAAATGCCAAACTTTAGTGCAATCTTTTCGCTTTGGTTAATAATAACATCTGCACCATAAATTAAAACAGCTAACGATACTACAAAAATAATGTAAACTAACAAATTATCTCCTCTTGTGTTCTTATAATTAAACTTTTTGGTAAATTAAAGTGCCTAATTACCTCTAACTCTTTCTCTCTCATTTGCCCGTTATCTATTTCGTGGTCAAAGCCTAGCAGGTGTAGTAATCCGTGTGTGTAAAGTAGGGCTAATTCGTTACTAACTGAGTGGTTTAGTTTTTTAGCAACCTTTTTAGCTTTATCTATAGAGATAACAATAGAGCCTAAAGGCATATGCTCTATGCCCTCTAGCGGAAAGCTTAGAACATCGGTAGTTTTATCTACTCCTCTTTGCTCTAAATTTATTGCTTGCATTGTAATATTATTTACTATTAAGAGTTCAATATCTCTATTTATATTAAGATATTTTGTTATATCTTCTAAAAAATTTAGCTCTATATCTGTATCTGTTTGGTTATCTAAAAAAATCATCTGGCTATTTTATCTAATTTTGTGTAAAATATTAAGAAAAAAGGTAATTAATGAATAAAAATAGTGCAGTATGTATAATCTCTGGTGGAATGGACAGCGCATTAAGTGCAAAAATAGCAAAAGATAAAGGCTTAGATATTATAGCGCTACACTTTAATTATGCACAAAGAACAGAGCAAAAAGAG
>CAZFCZ010000059.1:0-25110 GCA_964517485.1 uncultured Nitratifractor sp.
CTTTGTTTGTCGCCAATTAGCCAAGATGCATCTAAATTAATACTATAATCTTTTAAAATGCTATCTATCATACCCGTTTTTGGCTTGCGACAGTTGCAGTTGCTCTCTGGCGAGTGTGGGCAGTACTCTACGCGTTCAATCCCAATGCCTACTTTTGCAAACTCTGCTAACATAAACTCTGTTAAGTTTAAAAAATCTTCTAATGTGTAGTAGCCTCTACCAATACCAGATTGATTAGTAACTATAAATACCAAATAACCCCTATCTATAAAAAGCTTTATTAGATTAAAAATATCTGGCATAAACTCGAAATCTTTGCGTTTATAAACATAACCATGGTCTATATTTATAACGCCATCTCTATCTAAAAATAGTGCCTTTTTCACTGCTTATCCTTACTTATTTTTAGCATTTTTAGTAGCAATTTATCTAAGTTATCTGCTTTATAACTTTTGCTATTGTCTATTAAATTTGTTGCCTCTTTTTTTGGCCAAATAAACATTGGGGGCATCCACTGCTCTTTTGCTTTTGGATTGTGGCCACTAAAGTTGCTATTGTGGCACACATCCTCACCGTGATCAGATATATAAATAAGCGCAGAGTTATTTGGCTGTTTTCTCTTTAAAATATCTATTAAATTATACCTAATATTGTCGCTATAAAGAATAGAGTTATCGTATGTATTTCTAAAAACAAGTGCCCAACTTGCTCGCCCTTTTGCTTTTAGATTTTGCATAACCTCATCATTAAGTGTGTATGTAAATTTGCCATACTCTTTTGGGTATCTAAAGTTATAAGCTGGGTGCGAACCTAGCATATGTACTACTATAAACTTTTTATTTGCGCTATCTTCTAGTGCCTCTTTAAATGGCTTTAAGAGCATGCTATCTAGGCTTCCTTCGCCTCTAGAGCTACCTTTATTTGTTTGCACAAAACTATTAGCACTGCTTGCTAGTACATTTAAAATTCCAATATTATCTGTAGAGTGGTTGGTAATCCAGTAGGTTTTATACCCCGCCATTTTTGCATAATCTATTACCGATGGCACATCTTTCCATACATTTGGATTCTGCTTAGTTGCTGATGTTAGCATTCTCTCTATCGAAGGTATTGTAATAGGGCCAGCAGATATTGCATTTTTAACTACAAAAAGCTCATTTTTAATGCTATCTATTTTTGGTGTCGTATCTCTTTTATAGCCATATAACGACCAATTTACTCTTGTGCTACTCTCTCCTATAATCCACACAACTACACGAGAGCTATCTTTACCTTGGTAGTTAACACTTAGCTTTAGAGATCTAATTTTGCTATTAATATGCGCTTTTAAATTTTTTGCATCTTTTAAGCTCTTTTGCCACAGCTTATAGTAGTGTGGATAAAAATATAAAGGGTTAGACCTTCGTATTGGGTTTAGATGTATTAATAAAAAAAGAGAAAACACAACAACAAGTGCCCTAAGCGTAACTTTTGAGCTATTTTTATACCAAAATATTAAGTAGCTATAAGTGCCTAAAAATAGTATAAATAGCGCTATGTGCTTTAAAATATAGTACCAATACTGCTTAAAAAACTCTACACTCTCTTGGTAATTAGTACTAAAGATAGACTCTATAACTGCTATTGCATCTTGATTCATATGAAACACATCGTGCAATATAGCGCGGTAAGCAATGTGTAGTAGCATTATAAAAATAGCTACAAATGCGACTATTTTAGTGGCTCTATTTGGTTTGTAGTAGTATAAAAATACAAAACTTCCTACAAATAAAATACCCATAAGCACAAACTTACCAGCATGCGAATAGTTTAAATAGCCTAGCAAAAAGTAGATTAACGAATATACCCCAAAGAGAGCAATTTTATATAGTGGCTTCACTTTTATCGCCCCCGTATGGCTTGTGCAGAAACAAAACTCCAATTAAAGAAGAGAGCATGGTTATTAAAAAGAACAAAAAGCTAAATGCTACTCCAATATCACTTGGGTAGCCAATTAGTGCTAATCCGTAAAGAAATGTAAGCTCTCTAACCCCAATACCTCCAACTGTAATTGGCAATACACTAACTACAGAAGATACTAAAAATAGAACCAAAAACTCAATTGCAGGAACATCTGAATTTAGAGAATATATAATAAATAGTGCACTAATTAACTGCAAAACTTGCACACATAAGCCCAAAAGTGTTGTCTGTTTAAAGTAGAGTAAAAATCTATTTAATTTTTTAGATATGATAAAAAATATAGGATAAATTAATACCGCTAATGCGATACTAAGGTAGTAAAAAATCGGTATATCAAAAGAGCTAAATGGGTACAAAATAGCACCTAAGAATATTAATGCTACTAAGCCACTTATTCTATCAAAAAGTAGAGCTTGCACAATTGAAGATAGTTTAATGCTATGGTGTTTATTTAATAAATACGCTTTATAGCCATCTCCGCCTATTCCACCTGGTAGAAAAAGATTATAAAACATACCTACATAATATAAAACTAAATTTGCCTTTTGCTCTATACTAATACCAATCTCTTTAAAGTAAAAAACTAGCCTAAAAGCGCTTACAATTTTAGATATATTGTAAAATACAAATGCCAAAAATAGCCATATTAAGTTTACATCTAAAAGTATCTTAGCTAGCTTTTGTGTATCTATTGTATTTAAAACAAAAGCTACAAGAGCTAAAGATATGGCTATTTTAACTATGCTCTTCACTTGAACCTTCAAAAAGCTCTTTTACTACATACGCTTTTTTATTTTGCGACTCGTAATATGTTCGCATTACAAGTTCGGCTATAAAGCCTGTAGAAATTAACATTATACCACCAAGCACTAGCAGTATTCCTAAAAGTAGCAGTGGTCTAGCACCTATAGATTCGCCAAAAAGTTTTAGAACTAAAAGGTAAAAGTTAATTATCGCTCCTGTAAAAAGCATACCAAAGCCAACCCCACCAAATAGGTGCATTGGGCGTGTTGCATACTTTTGGAAAAACAGCATAAGCATTAAGTCGCTAATTACTTTAAATGTTCTTCCTATTCCATATTTGCTAACACCATGAATCCTAGCATGGTGCTTTACATCTACCTCTGTCATCTTTGCGCCATAAAGCTTTGCTAAAACAGGAATATACCTATGCAACTCGCCATAAAGACCTAAATTTTTAGCTACATCTTTTTTAAATAGCTTAAGTGTACAGCCGTAATCTCTAATATAAACACCTGTGCTTCTTCTAATAATCCAGTTTGCTATTTTACTTGGAATTTTACGCAAAGAGTCGTCTTGGCGGTTTGCTCTACGCCCTGCTACAACATCCCAGCCCTCATCTTCTAGCTTTTTAATCATCATTGGTATATCGCTTGGGTCGTTTTGTAAATCGCCATCTAGTGTTACTATTAGCTCGCCCTCTGCTTCGTCTATTCCTGCAGCCATTGCAGTTGTTTGCCCAAAGTTTCTATTAAAAACAAGTAACTTAGTTTTACTATCGGAAAGCTCTTTAACCCTCTTTACTGTAGAGTCTGTAGAGCCATCATCTACTAAAATTAGTTCGTAATCTATATCTACTAACGACTCTCTTATCGCCTTAAATAGAGGCTCTATATTATCCTCTTCATTCATTAATGGTATAACAACTGATAACTTCTTCATCTACTACCCTATTGAAAAATTATATTTATTATATCAAATAGCACCTTGCTCTAACATAGGTGCTATTTTTAATTTACCTATTTATGTAACTTTACCCGCTAAATATCCGCTTGCAAATGCCCATTGTAAGTTGTAGCCACCGCATGGGCCGTCTAAATCTAGCATTTCGCCGCAAAAGTATAACCCCTTTACAACTTTGCTCTCTAGTGTATTTGGGTTTACACTCTTTAGGCTTACACCTCCTCTTGTTATCATTGCCATATCAAAACCGCTGTGTCCTACTATAGTTAGTGGGGTGTTTGCAAGCAGATTTATAAGCTTATCTCTTGCGCTGCCTTCTTGCTTAGAAAAGCTAATATCACACTTTGCATTAGCAAGCTTTATAAGCTCTATAGCTACCGACTTTGGCAGTAGCGTCTGCACTAGCTCTAGGGTGTTTGTATAGCTGCCAGCTCTTTGAGCCTCTTTAAATTTTTGGCTTATCTCTTGAGCGTTTAGACCCTTTGTTAAATTTAGTGTTATTGCAACTTCGCCAAACTTCTCTAGTAGTGGGGTTATCTCTCTAGAGAAATCTAACACCACTGGGCCTCTAATGCCGTTATTTGTAAATATTAAATCGCCAGTGGCTCTAAGTTTTTTATACTTTTTTATATCTACTTGTATGGTAACTTTTGCAATTGTATCTGCTTTGCAGTTTGCTACCCAGCTCTCTTTTGTAAATAGTGGCATCATTGCAGGGTAGAGCTTTGTGATTTTGTGCCCCAAAGAGCTAGCAATACTAAAGCCCTCGCCAGTAGCACCAAGCATTGGGTAGCCCTTGCCACCAGTTGCTAAAATTACACTTTTAGCCTCTAGCTCTTTAGTGGTTGTAGCAACTCTAAAGCCACCACTAATTGGCACAATATCTAGCACTTTTGTCGATGTTAAAACATCTACCTTTAACCTAGCAAGCTCTTTAAGCAGAGCATCTATAACCGTTTGCGAGCTATGCCCTTTAGGAAACACCCTAAAGCCATCTTTAACATCTGTTTGCACACCAATAGAGTTAAAAAAGCTTTGCAAATCTTTACTACTAAGTGCATTTAAAGCTGGCTGCATAAAGCGCCCATTTTTGCCAAAATGCTCCATAAACTCTGTGCTCTCTAAGGTATTAGTTAAGTTACAACGCCCACCACCAGTAGCCTTAAGCTTTGCGCCAACCTTTGCAAGTTGCTCTAAAACTAAAACACTACCACCACTCTTTGCAGAAGATATCGCAGCCATTAACCCAGCTGCGCCTCCACCTACTACTATACAATTATACTTCATAAATTTATTATATCTAATATATGGTATAATTTTAAAATCAATATAAAAAGGTAAATTATGTCTAATAAAAAAGAGTTAAGTAGCGAGTGGCATACTCTGTTTTCTGAGGTAGTAGAGGAGAAGAAAACTCTAGTAGATAAAGAGAAATCTATATATAAAATTGTGCCAAAACACACTAAATATCGTATTTTTATAGATAGTTTTAGAGAGATAAAAAAGGGCTTACATATAGTATTTGACGAGCTAAAAAACGCAAAAAAGCACGATACTTTAGAGATTGTAATTAACTCTCGTGGTGGCTTATTAAACGAAGGTATGCAGTTTTTTAATATTATAGAAGAGAAGTTTTACAATAGAACTGTTGCCTACTTAGATAACAAAGGCTACAGCATGGGTGCTTTGCTATTTTGTATGGCTAGCAAAAGGGTAATTTACCCATACTCTGATTTGATGTTTCATAACTACTCGGGTGGCGCTATAGGCAAAGGTGGCGAAATAAAGGCAGGAATAAAGCATAGAGACAAGCTCTTAAGAGAGTTCTTTTACGACATAATAGTTAAACAAGGCTTTTTAACAAAAGTAGAGTTTGAAAAAATGCTAATAGGACAAGATTACTGGATGAACGCCAAAGAGCTATGCAAAAGAGGCATTGCAACTCATATAATAGTTAATGGCAAAGAGCTAACTGCAAAAGAGTATCTTAAAATGCTAAAAAAAGAGAAAAAAAAGAGAAAGTAGCTAACCAAAAATAGAGCGCACTACTAGTAGTGTTGCAAATATACATATTAGCATAATGCCAAAAAACTTTTGGTAGTATTTGCTGTTTATCATTGTAGATACTACCTCTCCTGCTAGGGTTACTACCGTTAGCATTCCGTATAGAATAAATAGTAAAAAAATTACATTTTGCGGTAGTGTTAGTGGTTTTTCTTCGACTAAAATAAAGTTAGTTAAACCAACAGTTACAATCCATAAGTATAGTATTGTGGCAAAAAATGCCGCCCAAAATAGAAATTGAATTTTTGGGCTTCTTTTTTGCATCTATTTATACGCCTTAAGGGCGTTATTTATCTGAATATACGCCTCTAGTGGGGTTGTTTCGAAGTAGAATATATTGTGTTTTTTTGCGTACTCTTTTGTTATTTTTTGCACCTTTAGTAGGTTAAAGCGTGGTGCTTTAGGAAATAGATGATGCTCTATTTGGGTATTTAAGCCACCATAAAACCAGTGAATAAACGCCCCACCACTTAAAGAGCGGCTGCCTCGCATTTGCAGCTCCATCCAGCTTAGTTTTGAACCCTCTTCTTCTTCGAATGCTTCGCAACCTAAGTGGTTTGTAATAAAGCCAAACGCTAGCCAAATAGATAGTGTAAAATATAGTGTAAGCATTACTTTAAGAGCCGCTACAAAGCCTAAAGAGTAGAAAATACTACCCCAAATAATTGGCCAATGCAAAAGCATTAGCGCTAACTCGCCCCATAGTTTTTTCTTAATTACAAACTTGTACGATTGTGCTATAAAAGCTGGGTACATAAATGCCAAAGCGCCCCAAAAAACTATGTGTTTATACTTTTTTAAAAATGGCTTATTGCCTCGGTGCTTGTCGTTTGTAAATGTACCATCTAGGGCTCTTATGTCTTCGTCTTTTTGAATAATATTACAATATGTATGGTGGTTAATATTGTGCTTATAGTCCCACCAAGAAGAGGAGTTACTTAAAATTATTGCCGAAAATGGGTACGATAATTTAAACGAGAGCGACTTATTTCTAAAGTACTGCAAGTGCAAAATATCGTGCGATACAAATACTGCTCTTGTAAATATTATTGTCATAAATAGCCCCAAAAGATAAGGGTTCCAAGATTTTGCACTAGTTAATGCAAAGATAATTGCAACAACTATTAAAAGCATCTCTATAGTTCCTCGAACTGGTACTCTATTTAAGAGTCCTTGTGCTTTAACTTCTTCTTTTAAGTCGTTAAAGATATCTACTTTTTCCATGTATGTTACTCCTTTTTTAAATTATATCTTTATAATTTAAAACTATCTAGAAAAATGCTAGTTTAACTATTTTTGGCTAAAATAAAAAGAAAAAAGGAATATTATGGCAGTACCTAAAGATGTAGGTTGTAGTAACGAAAAGTGCATAAAATCTAAAGAGTGTAACAGAACCTTAATATATAAAAATGGCACAGCAAGAGAGGTTAAGAGCTTTGGAGGCTCTGAAACTAAGGGGTGCGGTAAGTTTTTGCCAATAAAAGACTAACTCTTTTTTAGAGTTACATAAACAACCATACCAATTACCACAACACCTAAAGAGCCTAGCAAAATAAGGGTACTTGATAGCGAATTGTAATCTAAATAGTAACCAATTAAAGGCAATATAGCTGCAAACCCTATTTTTGCTAAGAAGCTAGATATAGACTCTAGTGTTGCTCTAAAGTGCGACTCTACGCTATCGTGTAGTATGCGACTTACAACTACCATCTTAAAGCTTCGTGTAACTTGCTGAGCATAAATAAACAAAATTCCCCACATATGCATATTTAAACCCATTAATATAATACTTATTGGCGATGCAAAGGCAATTACTACAAGTATCTTTTTTATTCCTACTTTATCCTCTATTTTGTGTGCATATTTAGATGCCAATGCAGCAACAACCTGAAATGTAGCAAACAGCACACCATAGTAAATAATTGGTATATTAACCTCTTTAAAATATGGCTGGTACAACCAAAATACACTTTGGTTAAACAAAAATACAACAGCAGAAAATATTATAATATAAGTGATATTTAGATTCTTTTTTAAAAAGCCACCAACCTCTTTAAAGTCTTCTCTAATGCTCTGTTTTTCTCTGTTTTTATGCACAGTTGGCTCTGTTAAAAATAGCGTTACAATAATGGCTAAGATAAATGGAATATTAATTATATAGACTGTTAAATCTAGCGAGTATTTGGCAATAAAACCACCCACTACACTTGCAAATGCTACACTCATTAAAGAGTAGAAGTTTAAATTTCCGTAATACTTTGTGTACTCTTTTTGTCTATCTAACTCTAGTAAGGTTTCGTACAGTAGCGAGCTTACTGTACCAGATAGCATTGCGTAACCAAATGCAAATGCAATCTCCATTGAAATAAAAGTCCACACACTATAAGCAATAGAGAATAAAATACTTCCTATTGCTAAGAATATAGTACCAATTATAATGGTAATTTTTCTACCTAATTTATCGCTAAAGTAGCCAGATGGTACTTCAAAAAGCATTCCTGATATTGCAAATAGAGATTGCAAAAACATAATTTGCGCAAATGTTAGACCACGACTTTGCATTAAAAGCACTAAAATAGGCGCTGCAAATATTAATGAGTTTAGAACAGTTTTAATGGGTAAGAGTATTAAATTTCTCTCTAGTAACTTTTTGCTCATGTGTACTCTTTTTTTAATGCGAATTATAACATTAAAGATAGTAAACTTATAGTATGAAAAAATTTAAACTACTAAAAGAGTACTTTGGACACGACAACTTTAGGCAACTGCAAGAAGAAGCAGTAGATGCAACCTTAAATGCACAAGATCTATTAATGATACTCCCAACAGGGGGCGGAAAATCTTTGTGCTACCAGCTACCATCGCTTTTGCTAGATGGGGTAAGTGTTGTTATATCGCCACTACTTGCTTTAATGCACGATCAGGTTGTTGCGCTAAGAGCAAATGGCATAAGTGCTGCTATGATAAACTCGATGCTAAGCATAGAAGAGATTAAAGAGGTAGAGCAAAAGCTACTTAAAGGCGAGATAAAACTGTTATATATTGCACCAGAGAGGCTAAGTAGCGACTACTTTTTGTCGTTTTTAAAGAGAATAAAGATAAACTTTTTTGTAGTAGATGAAGCCCACTGCGTTAGCGAATGGGGGCACGAATTTAGAGAAAATTACAGAAAACTAAGTATCTTAAAAGAGCACTTTACAAACACCCCAATAGCAGCATTTACAGCAACAGCAACAAAAATTGTAGAGCAAGATATTATTAACAATTTATCTCTAAATAACCCTGTGCAGCTTCGTGGGTCGCTATTTAGAGAAAATTTAACCATTAATGTAGATTACAAAATTGGCGATGGCAAAAAGCAACTTTTAGAGTTTATAGATTCAAGAAGGGGCGAGGCTGGAATTGTATATACACTATCACGAAAATCTACCGAGTCAATTGCTAGCTTTTTACAAAAAAATGGCATAACGGCAAAGGCTTACCATGGCGCGCTTAGTAGCGAAGTTAAAAACCAAACATACGCAGAGTTTGTAAGCGACGAAATAGATGTTGTAGTTGCTACAATTGCTTTTGGCATGGGGATAGACAAATCTAACATTCGCTATGTGGTGCATCTAAACCTACCAAAGAGCATAGAGAGCTACTATCAAGAGATAGGCCGAGCAGGAAGAGACGGCCTAAGTAGCCAAACACTTTTGCTTTTTAGTATGCAAGATGTAGTTGCCCAAAAAAGCTTTATAGACCCACTAAGTGCGTCTGAGCATAAGATGAATACACTAAATAAGCTCGATTACATGGTAAAGTACGCAAATAGCGAGCTCTGTCGCCACCAACAGATTGCAAAGTATTTTGACGACAACATAAACGAGTGCAAAAGCCTTTGTGATAACTGCTTAAATATAGAGCGCGAGGTTGTAGATATTACTGTAGATGTGCAAAAGCTATTATCTGCAATTTATCGTACAAAAGAGAGCTTTGGAGTGCACTATATTGTAGATATTTTACGAGGCAGTAAAGATAAACGAATTTTAGAAAACGAGCACGATAAGCTTAGTGTTTATAACATTGGAAGCAACTACCAAAAACCACAGTGGCTATCGATTGCAAATAGAGCTTTAGAGCTAGAGCTTGTAAATATTGGCGAGTTTAAGGTTTATAAAATAACCTCTAAGGGGCTAAAGTTTTTAAAATCTAAAGAGCAAATTAACATACGAAAAGAGCGACTTAGCAAAAAAAGCTATAAAGATAAAAGAGTAGTTGCTCAAGATTTAGATTACAACCAAAGCATCTTTAACACCCTAAGAGAGCTAAGAAAAGAGATTGCCATAAAAGAGAATATACCACCATATATTGTATTCTCTGATAAGAGCTTAAAAGATATGGCAAGCAAACTACCACAAACCAAAGAGCAGATGCTAGAGGTTCATGGTGTTGGAGAGGTTAAATATAAACGATACGGCGAAAGATTTTTAGAGCTGCTAAACTCTTAAGAGCAACAAGCTCCGCCAAAGCCGTCGTCTATCTCTATATTTTTAGTGATACTTCCAGATAGAATTTTTTCTCTATTTGCTATTTTTTCGCCGTTGTAGATAATTGTATATCTAACCTCTACAGAGTCTCTTATAGAGTTAATAGTTGTGCAGTAACTCTCTAGCGACGAGAGTATGTAGCGTTTTGCCTTTAGCTCGCTAAAAGAGCCATCGAATTTATATATAATATGCAAAGATTTAAACTTATAAGGCAAGCTTAGCTGGCGCTCTATTTGTGCCTTAAGGGTGTAGTTTTTTACTAAGTAGCCATCTTTATCAGCAAGCGTAACTAAGTCGATACCTGTGCAGCCTACAATGCCTGCTGCAAAATACTCTACTGGTGTTATATCTTTACAATCTAGCGTAAACGAAGATTTGGTAGTTGTAGTGTTAAATCTGTTATCATCTAGGTACTCTAAATTTATCTCCATATAGACCCTTTTTAGTAGCAATTATATCTAAGTTAGGTTTAGCTTTATTAGTGTGCTTATAATTTTAAACTTAGTATAATGTTACAAATTATAAGGATTGTTAATGAATATAAGAGATTTTATAGAGAAAAATTATAGAGTTGTTTACTATATTGCTATGCTACTTGTTGGCACTTGGATTGCTTACTCAAAAGGGTGGATATTAGCAGATTTTAAGTTTGTAACTGCAAAAGAGGGTGCAAGGTTAATTGCCAATACTAAAAGTTTAGTGCTAGATGTTCGTACAAAAAAAGAGTGGAATAAGGGGCACATTAATGGTGCAAAACTTATACCTCTTAGCGAGTTAAAAAGCAGAGTAGGCGAGTTAAAAGATTATAAAGGTAAAGAGATAATAGTCTATAGCCGAAGTGGTAGTAAAAGTATTACTGCTGGTAGATTTTTAGTTAAAGAGGGTTTTAAGCCAATTATATTACTCCCCCAATGAATAGTCTTAACTTTTGATGTAGTGATTTTGTTCATAATTAAGGCAGATTTTTGAAGTACTAGCCATAGCTAATTCGAGAAAATCTAACGCAGAGTATGGACAAAAGCACTACACCCTTTGAGGAGAGTGTAAAGTGGCAATCTGTCACTAAAAAAATCTTTGAATTAGCTAAGGCCAGTCCTACAGATTTTTTTATCAACATCTCACCACTTTTCACTCTCTCAAAAATTCAGACTATTCGTTGGGGGAGTAATAAGATAAAGAGTGGAATTATTGGGCTAGCAATAGAGGGTGGCAAAAAGTATCCTAAACTTTTTACAAGCAACAGCAACAATTAGTTGCTACTTACCCCCCCCCTTATATAAAACAATTAAGAAGCCAGCTCCTCTAGGGGTGTTATAAGCTTGTATTTTACCACCAAAGTGGTCTTCGATAATAAGTTTACTCATATACAACCCAAGCCCCATAGATGCTTGTTTACTACTTTCGTGAGCTTCGAATATTTTTTCTAGTTTATCTTTTGGAATACCTGTACCGTTATCTTCTATTCTTAGCTCTACTCTGCCATCGCTAAACTCTCTTAAGAGTATATTTATCTCGCCTCTAACAGCAACAGCATCTGAAGCGTTTTTAATTAAGTTAATAATAACTTGCAAAAACTCGTTAGCATGAATTTTAAGAGTAACAGATGTTAAATCTTGATTTAGAGCTATCTTCTTTCTTTTTAGAAGCTCATCTAAAAAGTAGCTAGCTTTTCTAACAAGCACTGCAATATCGGCTTCTTGTGGCTCTTCTTTTGGTCTATAAAATGTTCTAAAGTCTTCTATTATTTGGCTCATTAACTCTACGCTATCTTCTATAAGTTGCGATTGTCTATCTAGCGTTTGTGTATTTGTTTTGCCACTCATTATCTCGAATCTCATAAACATTAATACAGACGATATCTTATTTAAAGGTTGTCGCCACTGGTGTGCTATCATTGGCAATAGCTCTCCTAGCATCGCTTGGCGAGATTGAAAAATAATATCTTTATTTGACTCTCGAATACTTTTTTCGTAACTCTTTAGCCTTTTATATACACTTGTAGATATCCATAAGGATACAAATAGAAGCACAAACCAAACTAAAACTAACCAAAAAATTGCACCAATGAAGCTACTATGACTTGTATTTTCTAAATCTTTTTTTACTTTAGCTATATTTTTTTCTAATCTATCTTTACTTATAAATACTACAATTTTAAAATTTGTACTCTTATTATATTTTAGAAGTGCTATATAGTTATTATCTTCATATGAATTACTTATTTTACTTAAAATATTTAAAGGTACTTTACTTTTTTCTTGAGTAGAGTATAAGAGAGTGTTATCTTTTTTTAATATAGCAATATGTGCATTATCTTGTACTTTAATGCTTTTTAGAAATTGTAGTATATTTTTTAAATTACTACTACTAATAGTTAAAAAATTATCTACTGTATATACTTTTGTTTTAAGCACATTAAGAGAGTTAACTCTCATCTCTTGTTTGTAGTGCTGTAAAATAGTATTAGTACTTGTTTTATCTGACGAGTAAAATATAAAATAGGCAACAATAGCATAAATAATTAAAATTACAGGAGGAAAAATAACAATTAGTATTGCTATTTTCTTATTAAACGAGTCTATTCTCAAACTTAATTACCCTCTAGAACATAACCAATTTTAGAGCGAACTTTTAGTAACCCTTCTGGCAATTTTTTTCTTAACTGCTTAACAAACGATCTAATTGCGTTATCTGTTGGAGTCTCTTTCCATAACTGATATAAATCTTGATATGTAACAGCACCTTTATCTGCAAGTAGTTGCATCATCTTTAACTCTCTGTAAGTTAGCGAGTGTTTTTGATCATCAAAACTAATAGTACTCTTTAGTGTATCTATAGTTGTGTTCATAGGCAGATGCAGTAGTGATGTCTCGCCCATTTCTGTCTCTAGTTTCATTAGAAGCTCGTATAGTTTTCTAGAAGTTAATGGCTTAACAATATACTTATCTAACTTAAGCTCTACCGACTCTAAAAGATAGTCTGTTTTTGTATATGCCGAAACTACTACAATTGGCATATCTGGGCGCTCTTTACGAATTTTTTTAATTAACTCTAAACCGTTAAACCCTGGTAGCTCAATATCTATAATTGCAAGGTCTATGCGCTCTTGCTTAAACTTTATCCAACCCTCTTCGCCACTCTCTGCAGATACAACTTTTTTAAAAAACTCACTTAAGATCTCTTTTACATTATCTCT
The DNA here is from genome assembly GCA_964517485.1 of uncultured Nitratifractor sp. Classification (GTDB taxonomy): domain Bacteria; phylum Campylobacterota; class Campylobacteria; order Campylobacterales; family Sulfurovaceae; genus JAADEQ01. The sequence continues at coordinate 13,456 of CAZFCZ010000059.1, forward strand.
TACTGTTTTGTCGTCTTCTACATATAAAATATGTTTTGATTGCAACACATTATACATTTTTTTCTACCTTTCAATGTATTTTGCCTATAATTATAGCATTTTTTCAGGGCAAAATAAAGTTTTTATAATTTTGTATATTTTTCTAGAATATACCAATGTGTCCATTTTATCTAAGTAATGATAAATCTTTCTTTAATTATTAACATTTTATGACCATTTTTTGGACATTAAAATTAGTTAAATTTAGCTCTTTGTGCGTGTGTAATTGCTACAGCCATTGCATCTGTAATATCTAGTGGCTTTATCTCTTTTTTTATATTTAGCACTCTCTTTACCATAAAAGCAACTTGCTCTTTAGATGCTTTTCCGTTTCCTGTTAGCGCTTTTTTTACCTGCAGGGGTGTATATTCGTAAAAGTAGCCAATCTCTTGAAGAATCTTTAAAGAGAGCGCACCTCTAAATTGTGCAAGCTTAATTACACTTTGTGGGTTAAAGGCGTAAAAGATATCTTCTATTGCTACTTGATCTATCTTGTGTGAAGATAAAATTAAGTCTAGTGCTTCTACCATCTCTACAATCTGCTCTTGTAGGGTACGGCTTTTGATTTTTACTAAGCCAGCCTCTAATAGTTGGTTTTTCACACCACTACTCTTTAGTATGCAATAGCCCATGTTTCGGCTTCCTGGGTCGATTCCTAGTATATTCATTCACGCTCTCTTTCACTAAGTGAATAAGTAATTCACATATTTTTAAAACGCTATTTTAGCTGATTTAGGCTAAAATACAAGAAAAGTTTTTCACATAGGGTTGTAATGGATATAGCAAATAGAGTTTTAAGTAAACTAAAAGATGAAATAGCAGCAAAAGAGTACGATAGATATATTAAAAATCTAAAAATAGATGCAAAAAGCTCTAGAGAAGATATTTTAATTTTTGTAACAAATAATATCTTATCTGCAAAGTGGATAAAAACTAAATACTCTAGCAAAATTGCACACCTTTACGAGCTAGAGAGTGGCATAAAAGCAGATATTATTATTACAACACAAGGTGCAAAAAAAGAGACTCCAACTAAAGTGGCACAAAAAAAAGATAGAGCAAGCGACTCTACACTTTTAAACCCTTCTTTTACCTTTAGTAGCTTTGTATTTGGAGAGTCTAACTCTTTGGCATTTAATGTATCTAAAGCTGTGGCTCAAACCCCAGGTGAGCAGTATAACCCACTATTTATATACGGTGGAGTTGGGCTAGGCAAGACGCACCTAATGCAAGCAATTGGTAACGAACTACTTAAAAATGGCAGCAAAATTATATACAACACATTCGAGCAATTTATGAACCGATATACCGCTAGTTTGCGTACTAAAAGTATGGATAGATTTAGAGACTACTACAGAAATTGCGATATTTTACTTATAGATGATATTCAGTTTATTAGCCGTAAAGAGCAAACTCAAGATGAGTTTTTTCATACATTTAACGAACTTCATTCTTTAGGTAAGCAAATTGTAATTACATCAGATAGAGCGCCAAAAAAGATTGCAGGGCTTGTAGATAGGCTAAAAAGCCGTTTTGAGTGGGGTATGTTAGTATCTATTAACCCACCAGAACTAGAGACAAAAATTGCAATTATTCAGAAAAAAAGCCAACTAAATGGTGTTAGAATGCCAGAAGATGTAATAAACTTTTTAGCATCTAATTTAGGTAATAACATTAGAGAGATAGAAGGAACAATTATAAAGCTAAATGCTATGAGCTCTCTACTTCGCCAAAGTATTACTTTAGAGTTTGCAAAAAATGCTATACAAGACTACCTAAGCGAAAAGAAAAAGAGTATATCTATAGAATATATTGTAGATTTTGTAGCAAAAGAGCAAAATATTAAACCTGCAGATTTAAGGTCTAAAAAGAGAGCAAAAAAGATTGTAGAAGCAAGAAGAATTGCTATATATTTAGCAAGAAGCTTAACTACTTTTTCTATGCCACAAATTGCAGTACATTTTGGTATGAAAGACCACTCTGCAATTAGTCACGCAATGAGAAAAATAGAAGAGATAATAGAAGAAGACGAGAACTTTAAAGTTTTAATAGAAGAGATTCAGAGTAAAATCGAAACTAATACACCAAAATAGTTACAAAATGTATCCTTTTTAAACAAAAAAAAGGATATAATTGTGAATTAATGTGAAATTGTTTTTTTAAACGCTTAAGCTAAACATACCAACATATAGTTATCTTAAGCGTTATTCACTAAAATTAAAGTAGATACTAATACTACTATTTATTATATATATAAAAGGGAAATATATGAAGATAGCAACACGCAAAGACATAATAGAGTCAATTCTTATTAATGCTCAAGCCTTTTTAGAGAGAAAAGACCCTACAAATATAACTTCGCATATCTATGTTGATTCAACTAATTTAGATGTTGTAATTAAAGCAACAGATGGCGAAATAGGTTTAGAGGTTAAGAGTAATCAATTTACAATAACAGAACCTGGAATCTTTACTGCAAATGGTAAAAAACTTTTAGATATTGTTCGTAGCCTAAAAGATGATGTTATAGAGTTTGAAATTGTAGAGAACAACTTAATTGTTAAGCAAAAAAAGACTAAATTTAAACTACCTACTTTCTCTTATAAAGAGTATCCTACATTCCCTAGTGTAGAAGATAAAGCACAAATTACTCTAGACTCTATAGAGCTAATTAAAAGTCTTAAAAAAATAACACCAGCTATTGACATTAATAACCCTAAATACGAACTAAATGGTGCTCTTTTAGATATAAAACAAGATAAAACATCGTTTGTTGGTACAGATACAAGACGCTTAGCAATTGTAGAACTAAATAAAAGTAGCCAGCAAGAGTTAGATTTAATTATTCCTAAAAAGGCTATTATAGAGATTCAGAAACTATTTTTAGAGAAAATAGATATTTTTTATGATGAGAACTCTATTGTTATTAAAAATGAGCAATTTTATCTATATAGCCGTTTAATTAATGGTAAGTTCCCAGATTATAATAGAATTGTTCCAAAACAGACAAAATACAATTTAGAGATTCCTAAAAAAGAGATTTTAGAGGCTATGAAGGTTATTAATATTATATCTGCAGAGATTAAAATAACATTTGAGCAAAATTTAGTAACTTTAGAGTCTTTAAATAGCGATACTCAAGAGGCTAAAACATCTATAGAGACACCAATTAATATTGATAATAGCTTTACTTTAGCAGTTAATAGTAAATTCTTATTCGATTTTATTTCGCAAGTAGATGAAGATAAGTTCGAAATTGGACTTAATGAGCCATCTTTACCATTTGTTGCTAAAAGCCAGAATTTTTTTACCGTTATAATGCCAATTTTATTATAAAGAGAGATTAATGCAAACTAAATATATATTTGTTACTGGAGGAGTTTTAAGCTCTTTAGGAAAAGGAATTACAGCTGCTAGTATAGGAACACTTTTAAAGGCCTCGTCTAAAAGCATAGGTATTTTAAAGTTAGATCCATATATTAATGTAGATCCAGGAACAATGAGTCCGCTAGAACATGGAGAGGTTTTTGTAACAAAAGATGGTGCAGAAACAGACTTAGACTTAGGGCACTACGAGAGATTTTTAAATACATCTTTAACAAAAGCAAATAATTTTACTACAGGAAGAGTATATCTAAGTGTACTAGAAAAAGAGCGCCGTGGGGAGTATTTGGGTAAAACTATACAGGTTATTCCACATATTACAAACGAGATTAAAGAGAGAATATATAAAGCAGGCGAGGGCAAAGATATTCTTATAGTAGAGCTTGGTGGAACAGTTGGAGATATAGAGGGTTTACCATTTTTAGAGACAATTCGCCAAATTAAGCACGAGCTAGGAAGTAGCAATGTTATGAATGTGCATGTAACTTTACTGCCATATATTAAAGCTGCTGGCGAGCTTAAAACAAAGCCAACACAGCACTCTGTGGGCGAGCTAAGACGCATTGGTATTACACCTAATATGATTATCTTAAGAAGCGAGCAGACAATTCCTGCAGATATAAAAAGAAAAATTGCATATAGCTGCGATATAGATACAGAGTCTGTAGTAGAAGCAGTTGACGCGGCTACAATTTATAGAGTACCACTAAACTTTTTAGCGCAAGATATCTTAAGACCAATCTCTAAGCAGCTAGAGCTTGGCGAGATAAAGCCAGATATTGCGCTATGGAACGAGCTTGTAAATAGAATACTAAACCCATCTAAGAGCGTTAAAATTGCATTTGTTGGTAAGTATTTAGATTTAAAAGAGTCTTATAAATCTTTAACAGAGGCTCTAATTCATGCTGGTGCAAACTTAGATTTAAGAGTAGATATTGCGTGGGTAGATAGCGAAGAGGTCGAAGAAGATGGTGCAGCTAAGTTCTTAGAGAGTGTAGATGGTATTTTAGTTGCAGGTGGCTTTGGATCTAGAGGTGTAGAGGGTAAAATAGAGGCTATTAAGTATGCAAGAGAGAACAAAGTACCATATTTGGGTATCTGCCTTGGTATGCAGCTAGCGTTAATAGAGTTTGCAAGAAATGTAGCTGGTATAGAAGATGCAACATCTTTAGAGTTTGACGAAAATGCAAATAACCCGCTAATTTACCTAATAGATAGCTTTATAGATGCAAATGGTGAGCACCAAGTAAGAACTACAAAGTCGCCACTAGGTGGTACAATGAGACTTGGAGAGTATAAGTGCGAAGTAAAAGAGGGCAGTAATTTAGCAGCTGCTTATAATAGCGATATTATATACGAGCGCCATCGCCACAGATACGAAGCTAACCCTAAATATAGAGAAACTTTAGAGTCTAAAGGCTTAGATATTACTGGAGAGTCAAATGGCTTAATAGAAGCTATAGAGGTAAAAGAACACCCATGGTTTTTAGGGGTTCAGTTTCATCCAGAGTTTACATCTAGACTTCAAAATCCTAACCCATCTATTTTAGCTTTTGTAAAAGCTGCAAAAGAGCTTAATGAGTAAACTTTTAACAAAAGAGGATATCTTTAATCTTCTTTACAACCGCCATAAAGGCGAGTTTGTAACTCTTAAAGAGTTGCCCTATCCAAACACTTTTAAAGATATGCAAAGAGCAGTAAAGCGTGTTAAAGAGGCTATTAATTGCAATGAAAAGATAGTTTTAATTGGCGATTACGATGTTGATGGTGTAACTGCAACTACTGTAATTAGAGAGCTCTTTAAGTGCATTAACTACCCACTTGAGTGGATAATACCAAACCGCTTTAGCGACGGATATGGCTTAAGTACCAAAATAATAGATAGAGTGCAAGCAGATGTAATTATAACTGTAGATAACGGTATAGCCGCGCTAGAGGCTGCAAGTTTATGTAAAGAGCGTGGTATAGATTTAATAATTACAGACCACCATACAGTACCAAGTGTTGCGCCAGAGGCGTATGCAATAGTTAACCAAAAGCAAGAGAGCTGTAAGTTTAAATATAAAGAGATTTGTGGCGCACAGATTGCTTGGTACTTTAGTGCTGCACTTGCAAAAGAGCTTAATATTAAGCTAGATACAAAAGAGCTAATGGGTATAACATCTTTAGCAATTGTAGCAGATATTATGCCACTAACTGGAATAAACAGAGCAATGTTAATTGCAGGAATGGAGTATTTAAAGCGCTCTAAAAAGCCGTTTGTAAAGGCGCTAAAAGATAGAGGTATTATTAAAAATACGCTAGATAGCCAGAGTATTGCCTTTTATATAGCGCCACTTTTAAATAGCGCAGGTAGGCTAAAAGATGCATCTGTAGCGTCTGATTTTCTATTTACAAACTCTCAAGAAGAGGCAAATATAATACTAGATGAGCTAATAGAGCTAAATACCAAACGAAAAGAGATAGAGCGAAATATTACAAAAGAGGCAATTAGTCAAGTTAGCCAAAGTAGTAATATTGCAGTTGTTTGGGGTAGCAACTGGAGCGAAGGGGTTGTTGGTATTGTTGCATCTAAAGTAGCAGAGCACTTTAAGATACCAGCAATTGTGTTAAGTTGCAAAGATGGCATATGCAAAGGTAGTGGGCGAAGCTGGGGCGATTGTGATTTGTACTCTCTTGTTAATAAAGCTAGCGAGTACTACCTAAAATTTGGTGGACATAAAAGTGCAATAGGGCTTAGTTTCGAGCAAGATAAGATGCCACTAATTAAAAATATACTAAATTTAGAGGCATCTAATTGCTCTAAAGAGTATGTAGATAACTCTATTTTAGGCGAGTTGCCATTTAACCAAATAGACTTTGAACTGCTAGATATTTTAGATAAATTCGAGCCTTATGGCGAGGCAAATAGCAAGCCAAAATTTACAAATTTAGTAGAGATTGTAGATGTTAGCGATATTGGTGCAAACAAAGAGCACAGAAGATATAGATTTAAAGATGCAACAAATAGAATCTTAAGTGCAGTAGAGTTTAGAAGCAAAAAGAGCCACAGTAGGGGCGATAGCGCAAAGCTAACATTTAGTGTAGGCAGAAACGAATATAATGGAAATGTATATATAAACTTGTATGTCGATGAGCTGTATTAGTAATGAAGTAACACTATAGTAGATAAGTTATAACTTTTTATAATAATTAAATAGAAGTATTTATAAAGATGTTATAATTTTATCTAATACTAAAGAGGATTTACTATGCAAGATATTTACGATATTATTATTATTGGTGGGGGACCTGGTGGAATTGGTAGTGCAATAGAGGCCAAAGTTTTAGGATTAGAGAAGATTTTACTTTTAGAAAAGAGTGAAAACCACTCTGATACAATTAGAAGATTTTATAAAGATAATAAAAGAGTAGATAAAGATTGGCAAGGGCAGATTGTGCATATAGAGGGTAATGTACCCTTTAGCGATGGTACAAAAGAGAGCACAATAGACTTTTTTGATGATATTATAGATAACCATAAGATAGATTCCTATTTTAACTGCGAGGTAGATAAGATTACAAAAGATAGTGATAATATCTTTAATGTTCGCTCTAGTAGGGGCAATTTTAGAGCTAAAAATATTGTTATTGCAATTGGTAGAATGGGTAAGCCAAATAAGCCAAATTACAAGATACCACCATCTATTAGGAAGAGAGTAAATTTTAATTTAGATAGTTGTTCTAAAGCAGAGAGTATATTAGTTGTTGGTGGTGGAGATAGTGCTACAGAGTATGCTATAGAGTTAGCAAAAGAGAATAGCGTAACACTAAATTACAGAAAAGATAAGATAACAAGAGCTAATCGAATAAACACAGAGTTAATTAATAGTGCAATTAGTAGTGGCTTAGTTATACAAAAATTTGGTGTAGATATTGACTCTTTAGAGTCCGAACATGGGCTAGTAAAAGTTAACTTTAAAGATAGCACTAGTGAAGTTTACGATAGAGTAATATATGCAATAGGTGGCACAACACCAGTAGATTTTTTAAAGAGTGCAAATTTAGATTTAGATAGCAAGGGCGAGCCAATTATAAAAGAGAATTTACAAAGTTCTGTAGATGGTATATATATAGCTGGCGATATAGCATTTAAAAGTGGTGGCTCTATTGCAATAGCGCTAAATCATGGATATAAAATAGTAAAAGATATAATCTCTAAAAGGGGCTAAAAAGTATAACAAATTGCCATATTTTTATCTAAATATTTATTAATAGTATATTATGTTAGATAAAAAGGGAGTAAATATGGCATTTTTTAAAGATAAAACTAAGCCCAAAGATGAAGAATTGCTAATTAAAACTCCAACAGCTGGCAGTAAAATATCTAGATGTATGGCTATAAATGGCGATGTTGTATCTTGTGAATCGATTGTTGTAGATGGCAGAATAAATGGTGATATTGTTTGCGATAAGAGTGTTGTAATTAGTAATGGGGCTATAGTTGTTGGTAAAATTAAGGCTAAAGAGGTTAGAGTAGATGGAGCACTAGAAGGCCCAATAGAAGCAGAGATTATAGAGATTGGTAAAAGCGCTGTAACAGAGGGTTATATGATAGCAATGAGTATAACAATATCTGGCAGATGTGATGGTGATATTTTAGCAGAAAATACCCTTATTGTAGAGGAAGGGGCAGATGTTACTACACTTGAAGCAAAGGCGAAGATAGTTAAGGTTGCTTCGACTTTTAGAGGTGATATAACGGCAACTGAGCTTTTAGAGATTAATGACACTGGCTTAGTAGATGGTAATGTAAATACAAAAGAGTATTTTAGTAGTAGTGGCAGTAGAGTTACAGGCTCTATTAAAAGATATGTAGGTTATATATCGAACAAAAGTGTTCAAAATAGTGATAAATCTATAAAAAGCGATGAAAATAGTAGAGTTATTCATAGAATTAAGTAGTTTAAAAAAAATATAAACAAAAGAGTATATAATACTTAAGAGGATTAAATTAAAAGGAGATTAAGATGGGTTTTTTTAGTAGTAGCAATAAAGAGACACAAGAAGAGAGTAGTAATACTAGTGCACAAAAAAAGGTAAAGGCAGAACCAGCTGTTGCGGTTAATAGAGATATGATAAAAACTCCAACTGGTAATGTATCGGTAATTAAAGAGTCTTTTAAAGTTAAAGCAACAATGGAGGGTAAAGGCTCATTAATTATTGGTTGTGATTTTGAGGGTGATATAAAGGTAGAAGATACTCTATTTATAGAAAAGGGTGCAAAGTTCTCTGGTACTGTAAATGCTAAGAATGTAAAAGTTTCTGGTGATTTTAGTGGTTCTATTATCTCTACAGTTACAGAAGTTACACAAAGTGGTAACTTTGAAGGAAATATAAAGACAAATAAAGCCTTTTTAGGCGGTACTATAGGTGGTACTATTGTATCTATAGACTCTATCGAGATAAGCTCTAGCGGAAAAGTTGTAACAAAAGAGTGTAAAAGTAAGCAGATAAAAGTAGAGGGTAAAGTAGAGGGGCGCGTAGTAGCAAGTGAGCTTTTAGAGGTTACAAATAGTGGTGTAATAAATGGAGATATTATTACAAAAGGTATTAGGACAGAGCAGGGTGGTTCTATTGTAGGTAATATTCAAACTTATGATGCAAATATTCACGATAAAGATAATAACCAGCAATTTAATGCACAAGAAGTTACGCCAAAAGCAGACGAAATAGATCCTGAGATTGCAAATTTAATAAAAATTAAACCAGACGATATGAAAAAATATGCAAGAAAAGAAGATAAAAGTATAAAGAGAATCCCAACAGATAAAATGTAGCTTTTACTAAGTAAATTGCTAAAATAAAGGTGCAAAGCATGAGTGCAGAAGATAAGATTAAGTGGGATAAGAAGTATCAAGAAGAGCCAAGATTACTAGAGCAAAGAGAGGCATCTTTATTTGTAAAGAAATATTATGGTGTAGCTAGTGGTAAAGATGCCCTAGATTTAGCCTCTGGCGTAGGCAAAAATGCACTATTTTTAGAAATAAAAGGCTTTAGGATAGATGCAATAGATATATCTAGTGTGGCTTTAGAGGTATTAAGTAGTAAAAGTAAAGGTAGTATAAATACTATAGAAGCAGACTTAGATACCTACACTTTTAGTAAAAACTACGACTTAATATTAATGTGTAACTATTTAGATAGAACCCTAATAAACAGGGCAAAAGAGAGCTTAAATAGCGGTGGTGTATTTATTGTAGAGACCTATATAGAAGATAAGAGTAATCAAAAAAAATCCTATAATCTAAACTTTTTACTAAAAAAAGATGAACTTCTTAAAATCTTTAAAGATGGTTTTGAAGTGTTAGAGTATAAGAGTTTTCAAAACGAAAGTTATGAGTTATATAGAATGAAAAAGGCAGCTATAGCAGCTAAGAAACTTTAGCTACTTCCCAAAGGTTTTAATAACCTCTAGTAATGAGTCCATAACCACAAGAGCATCTTCTTGGCTTTTGGCATTTTTAACCTCGGATACTATATGCTCTTTTGCATAATGCTCTATATAAGAGTTTATCATGCCATTTAATGCACCTTTAATAGCACTAAGCTGTCTTATAACCTCATAAGGGTCTTTTTCGCCACACTCTATTTCGTTCTCTAGCTTAGATTTAAGGGCTTTTACTTGCCCCTCTATTCTGCTAACTCTATTTATTAGTTTTTTATTCTCTACTGTGCAGTCTCTCATTTTTTTCTCCAGTAATATAGCATTAAAAGTAACATTATAGCAGTAGAAACATAATTTATCGCTCCATAACCTTGGTTGTGGCTAATACTGTTTGCTACCTCTAAAGATGGATAAAAGCTATCTAATAAATAGGCAAAAAACATACTCATTATTGCAATTACACCAATATATATTGCCATCGCTTTTTTACCATACATACTCTTTACGACACTAATAGTTACACTATTTGTAGCTGGACCTGCACTTAAAAATAAAAATACACTACCTACACTCATACCACTTAGTAAAAGTGCAGCTCCAATAGGTAAAGATGATGTTGCACATACATATAGAGGCATAGATATTGCAATTACTAAAAGATAGCTAAGTATTAAATTTTGGCTTACTTGATTTAGTAGCTCTTTAGGTAAAAAAGTTGTAAAGAGTGCACCAACAACTAGCCCTATAAATAGAGATTTTGCTATATCTGAAAATAGGGTATTAAATGCGTATGTAAAGACTCTTTTTATACTAAAGCTATCTTTTTTAGCAGTAGTGTTACAACAAGATGAGTTACAACTATTGCTGGTAAATGTGATATTTTTACTATTTAAGTTTGCTACTTTTGGAGAAAGATTAACTCTTAGTTTTGGCTCTTTATAGAGTATATTTTGTAAAATACCAGCACTAATTGCTATAACTATAGATGTTGCTACTCTAAATAGAGCAAAAATCCACCCAAAAAAGCTATAAGTTGCTAGTATTGAATCTACTCCTGTAATTGGTGTAGATATTAAAAAACTCTGTACAGCACCAGGGCTTGCACCCTCTTTTTGTAAGCTCTTAGCAAGTGGAATAACACTACAAGAGCAAACAGGCATAGGAATGCCAAGAAGAGTAGCTTTTATAACACTACCAATACTACTTTTGCCAAGATGTTTAGTAATAAAATCTTTTGGTAAAAGCTCTTTTAATAATCCTGCTAATAGTAGACCAAAGAGTATATATAGACTCATCGCATTAGCTAGATTTAAAAAGTTAACAGCCAAATCTTTTAATAGTTGCATAATAAACCTTTAATATAGTATAGGGGGGTATAGTATTATTATTCTGTTTAAATACTACTTAAAGATTTATGCCAAATATGTGAGAGTTGCTCTATTGCCTCTTTTAATTGGCTATTACTAAAGCCACCAAAGCCTAGACGCAGGGCTTCAAACTCTGTACCACTTTGCTCTTTTGTAAAGTATAGTTTAATGCTATTTTTTTCTGCTAAGGTTTTAAATTTTTTAAAATCAAAAGGTTTTGTTGGCATTATTAATATAGCTAACCCACCACCACTTGCTACTACTTTGTAGCTATCTTTTAGGTGCTCTTGTAGTAATGATAGGGTTAGATTGTGTTTTATTTTGTTTATCTTTCTTACTTTTCTAAGATGCCTGCTAAAGTGCCCCTCTTGCATAAAAAGTGCTAATGTTTTTTGGGTTACTTCGCACACAGCGCTAAAGTTTGCTTCGTAACTTTTG
>CAZFCZ010000060.1:0-3683 GCA_964517485.1 uncultured Nitratifractor sp.
TCTAATTATAGAAAATATTACCTCCCAAACAGGATAAATAAATATTGCTAAAACATACCAAGGACTTACATCTTCATAAGTACCAGCTAAATATATACCAATTATTCCTATCATAAATCCAAGTAAATAGGCTCCGCCATCTCCTAAAAATATTTTTCCTTTTGGAAAAACCAGTATAAAAAAACCTAATACTGCACCTAGTAATATTATAATAACATTTAATAGGCTACTATTGTTATGCTCTTGTGCTACAAAAGCTAATGATATTAAAATTAATATAACAACTCCAGATGCTAAACCATTAAAGCCATCTATTATATTAATTGCATTAATAATACCTACTATTGCAAATATTGTAAAAACTATACCTACTGTATATGGCAACTCTATACCAAGACCTAAATATGTTATAACTGCATCTGCAAATATAACCGCACACAGTGCTGCGACAGCTTGCATAACCAGCCTTACTTTATAATTTAAAGAGTTATGAAAGTCTTCAAAAATACCACTTAAAAATGCTAAGAATGCTAAGAAAAAAAGCTTAATACCAAAAGGTATTAATAGCAGTAATGACAAAGCACTCATAATACCTATACCACCAGCTCTTGGTACTGGAGTTTCATGGAACTTTTGTGGTTTATCATTCTTTTCGCAATCTATAAAATAAGAGTGCTTATGCGAATAGTAAATAACAATTAAAGAGATTATAAAAGATATACCGAACGAATATATAAACATTACCAACATACCTTATACCCCTCTTTACTAATAACTGACATTATACTCTAAAGTTTATAAAAGGTAAATTCAAAAGTGACTATACATACCCATTAGGATTTTTACTTTGCCAGTTCCAGCTGTCTTTACACATATCTTCTATATTGTATTTTACTTGCCAATCTAGTAGCTCTTTTGCTAAAGAGGGGTTTGCAAAGCATGTTGCTATATCGCCTGCTCTTCTTGGGGCTATTTTGTAGTTTATTTTTTTGCCAGAAGCTCTTGCGAATGCATTAACTACTTCTAGTACTGAGTATCCTCTTCCTGTTCCTAAGTTTATTGCAACTGCTTTTTTTATAGTGCTTAGTATATTTAGTGCTTTTACATGCCCGTTTGCTAAATCTACTACATGAATGTAGTCTCTAACACCTGTTCCATCTACTGTATCGTAGTCGTCTCCAAAAATGCTTAAACACTCTCTTTTACCAACAGCAACTTGCGATATAAATGGCATTAAATTATTTGGTATACCATTTGGGTCTTCACCAATTAAGCCGCTGCTGTGAGCGCCTACAGGGTTAAAGTATCTTAAAATTACTATCTTCCAAGAGTTATCGCTAATATATAAATCTCTTAATATCTCTTCTATAAAAAGTTTTGTTCTGCCATAAGGATTTGTTGCACCAAGGGGCATATTCTCGCTTAGCGCTACTGCCTCTTTTTGCTCTTTATATACTGTTGCCGATGAGCTAAAGACAATATTTTTACAGTTAAACTCTTGCATTGTCTCTAAAAGCGCTAAAGTTCCATTTATGTTATTATCGTAATACTCTAGTGGTTTCTCTACGCTCTCCCCAACTGCTTTAAGCCCTGCAAAGTGTATTACACTATCTATCTTGTAGCTACTAAAGAGTTTTTTTAAGGCACTTTTATCTCTTATATCGCCCTCTACATACTTTAGGCTTTTGCCTATTATTTGCTCTACTCTTTTTAGTGCCTCTTTAGAAGAGTTACAAAAGTTATCGTACACTACAAAATCGTAACCTGCATTAAAGAGCTCTACTAATGTATGCGTACCAATGTAGCCAGCACCTCCAGTAACTAGTATCATTTTAATCCTTTTATCTTATCTTTTAAGATAATTTTACCACTCTCTACACCTGGTTGATCATAAGTATCTATCTGCGTAAAGGCGCCAATTATAGATACTAAAAGCTCATAAGTAAACATTAACTCTGCAATATTATACTCGTCTACTTTGTCTATTGTAATTACATCGTATGGTATATCGCCCTCTTTATCTACTGCCTCTATTGTAGCATCTGCTTGCATATCTATAAGTTTAGAAAAGCTAATATTCTCTAAGTAAGATAGCTCTTTAATTGGAGTATCTTTTGGTACAACTATGCGCTCTTGAAAGTCTGCTACTTTTATAAATGTTACTGTTTTATCTCTTTTACCTTCCATAATAAGCTGTAAAAAAGAGTGCTGATCTACTGGCCCAACCAAGCCTATTGGTGTAAGCCCTTGTCTTGTTTTATTAATATTTTTTTTACCTAAACTCTCGGCCCAAAGTTGTACATACCACTTGTTAAAGCCCTCTAGTGCAGAGAGGTAGCTAAATACAACATTTATATTAAATCTATTTTTATTCTCTACTATAAATCTAGCTTTTTCCATTAATATATCATACTGTTTCTCTCTATTAAAAAAGCTATTATATACCTTTTTTGCACCATTTAACATATTATCAATATCTACACCAATTAGTGCAAGTGGCAAAAGCCCAACAACACTAAATACACTAAATCTACCACCTACATCTTTTGGAATTACAAATGTTTTTAAATTTAACTCTTTTGCATAATTGCTAAGTGGTGTGTCTGTTTCGCTTACTACTACTAAGTTATCACTATTTACTTTAACTCTTGTAGATAAATATTTTAAAATTGCAATTGTCTCCACAGTTGTACCACTTTTGCTTATTGCTAAAAATAGTGTATTATCTAAATCTAGGCTATCGATTTTAGATTTAATATCAATTGGGTCTGTTGTCTCTAAAAATAATAGTCTCTTTTTAAAATTGTTTTTTCTCTTTAAAAAGCTATAAATTGCGCTAGCACCTAAAGAGCTACCACCAATACCAACTACAACAATAGTATCTTTATCTACACTGTTTGCATACTCTTTTACACTAGATGTATCGGCAAATGGCAATCTATAATAGCCCACTTTTTTATGTTCTTCTTTTAACTTTTGCATAATATACTCGTTAGAGCGTATTTGGTAGAAGTTTTTTCTATATTCCAATTTTTATCCTTTATGCTTTGTTATAAAAAAAGTTAGTAGCCTCTACAAAACCATCTACTTGCCCACAATCGAAGTGCTTACCTTTAAACTTATATGCAATTACATTACCCTTTTTAGCTTGCTCTAAAATAGCATCGGTTATCTGTATTTCGCCACCAACTCCTGGTTTTATATTTTTAATTATATCAAAAATATCAGGCGTTAGTATGTATCTGCCTATTATTGCTAAGTTTGTTGGAGCATCTTTTGGATCTGGCTTTTCTACCATGTTAGTTACTCTATATAGATCATCTCTGCCATCAATTAAAGCACCTTCTATTATGCCATATCGATTTGTCATATCTTTTGACACCTCTTCAATGGCTACAATTGTGCATTTATACTTACTGTAAAGCTCACTCATCTGCTCTAAAACACTACTACCTTCATTGTAACACAAATCATCTGGCAAAATAACCGCAAAAGGCTCATATCCAATTAGTGGCTCGCCTGTTAATATTGCATCTCCTAAACCTCGCATACTCTTTTGGCGAATGTAGCAAAAATTTGTATTATTTATAGTAGTGTTTAAATCTTTTAAAAGCTCCTCTTTAGAGCTACCTTTAATTGAGCTCTCTATATCACTATGGCTATCGAAGTGGTCTTCTATTGCC
>CAZFCZ010000061.1:0-25053 GCA_964517485.1 uncultured Nitratifractor sp.
TATTATAAAAATAGAAGATACTTAACAACATTTAAAAGTAATTTAAAAGAGTCGCTAGAAGCACTTATAGACACAATTGTAGAAGATGTTAGAAACGATGGTGTAAGAGTAATTGTACTAGACGATAGTGGAGTAACAAGCGAGCTTAAAACTATGCCAATGGCTATGGTAATTGGTAGATTACACAAAAAATTACTTGATGCAAAATTAAGACACCTAAGTAGTATTGTAGCTAAGAGTGCAGAAGTTATTACAGCACATGACGCGGCAGTATTTTTAGCGTATGGTGTAACGGCAATTTACCCATATATGCTATTTAAAACTGTTTGTCAAGTTTGCGACGATAACGATTTAGATAGAGATGAAGCTCTATTTAAAACGCATACGGCACTTAATAAGGGTATCTTAAAAATTATGTCTAAGATGGGTATTTCGAGTGTTGCAAGTTATAGAAACTCTGGACTATTTGATGTTATTGGTCTAAGTAGTAATATGCTGCAAGAGTGCTTCTTAGGTAGCCGTGTAATGCTTGCTGGCCTAGACTATGCAGATATCGAAGCTAAAATAGATGCTCGCCATAAAGAGGCTTATAAAGAAGAGAAAGTAGCAAGTGGTGGTGTATTTAAGTATAGAAAAAATGAAGAGCTACACGAGAATACACCAGCTATTACAAAGGCTCTAATGCGCGCAGTAGATAGCGAAGATGCTACCGAGTACAACAAGTTTAAAGAGATGGTAGAGAGTAGAGAGCCAACTTATATTAGAGACTTTTTAGATATAAAATCAGACAAAAAAGCTATATCTATAGATGAGGTAGAGAGCTCTAGCGAAATTGTAAAGCGTTTTGTTGGTGCTGCTATGAGTATTGGTGCACTCTCTCAAGAGTCGCATGAAGATATTGCAGAGGCATTAAATAGTATTGGTGCAAAGTCTAACTCTGGCGAGGGTAGCGAAGATAAAAAGAGAAACGGTACAATTAAGCGTAGTAAAATTAGACAAATCGCAAGCGGCCGTTTTGGTGTTACACCAGAGTATTTAGTAAATGCCGAAGAGATTCAGATAAAAGTTGCGCAAGGTGCAAAACCTGGCGAGGGTGGCCAGTTACCTGGATTTAAAGTAACAACTTATATTGCAAAATTAAGACACACAACACCAGGTAAAACGCTAATTAGCCCACCACCACACCACGATATCTACTCTATAGAAGATCTATCGCAGTTAATTTTTGACTTAAAGCAGATAAATCCTAGAGCTAAAGTTAGTGTAAAACTAGTATCTACTATTGGTGTGGGAACAATTGCTGCAGGTGTTGCAAAAGCCTATGCAGACCATATTGTAATTAGTGGTAGCGAAGGCGGAACAGGTGCTGCGCCAATTACATCTATTCGCCATGCTGGTAACCCTTGGGAGCTTGGTATTATAGAGGGGCATAACGCTCTAAAAGCTAACCACTTAAGAGAGTATGTAAGCCTAGAGACAGATGGTGCATTTAAAGTTGGACGCGATGTTATAGTAGCCTCTTTACTTGGTGCAGAGTATTATGCATTTGGTACAGCACTTATGATGGCTGTTAAGTGTATTTTCTGCCGTAGTTGCCAAACAAATAAGTGTCCAGTTGGTATTACAACACAAAGTGATGAGTACAGAGCAAAATATAAAGGTACAGTACAAAAGGTTGTTAATTATATGATGCATGTTGCCGAAGATGTAAGAGGGTATTTAGCATCTATGGGTTATAAGAGCTTAGATGAGCTAATAGGTAGAAACGACTTACTTACAGTTAAAGATATCGACTTAGCTAAAAAGTTTGATTTCTCTGCATTATTTGAGCAAGTAGAAGGCAAGAATAAAAAAGAGAAAGAGAACGAGCCATTCGATAAGCACGAGTTTGAAATTGCAATTTTAGATATTGTTAAAGAGACAATTAAAAATCCATCTCATAAAAGTGTAGTTAACGAAAAAATTACAAACCTTAACAGAAGTTTTGGTGCAAGAATGAGTGGAGAAGTAGCAAGATACTATGGCGACGAAGGCTTAGAAGAGAACTCTATAGAGATTAACTTAACAGGAACTGCAGGGCAGAGCTTTGGAGTATTTTTAAGTAAGGGTATAACGCTTAATCTAGATGGTATCGCAAACGACTATGTAGGTAAAGGTATGGCTGGTGGAAAGATTGTAATTAAGCCAGCTAAGGGTGCGGGTGCTGGTAATACATGTCTTTATGGAGCAACTGCTGGTAAGCTATTTGTAGCTGGCGAAGTTGGCGAAAGATTTGCCGTTAGAAACTCTGGTGCAGTTGCTATTGTAGAAGGAACAGGCGACCACCCATGCGAATACATGACAGGCGGAGAGGTTATAATTTTAGGTAAAACTGGTATTAACTTTGGTGCTGGTATGACAGGCGGGGTTGCATTTGTTTACGATACAGAGCACAACTTTGTAGATAAAATTAACCCAGAACTAATAGAGATTAGAAGAATAGATATAGACGAAAACGAGAAACCAAAACTATACCTTAAAAAGAGACTATCAGAGTACCTAAACGCAACAAACAGCAAAAGAGCTAAGTTTATTTTAGATAACTTTAGAAGCGAAGTTAGACACTTTTGGATAGTAACCCCAAAAGATAACCGCCCACCACTAGACCCTAACGATATGGACTAATCTATACTCAGCTAAGCTGAGTATAAAGCTTTACTTCTACTACAAATATAGTTATTAACAATCTACTAATACTTCTATTAATAATATGACTATAGCTTACTAATATAATTTTTGAATAGATGGAGTTAAGTTATGAAACTTTTTGTTTAGTGGTGATGATTATAGTACATTGAAAATTATACGATTGAGGTATGATATTGTTCATAATTATCTTTTTATTTATGATTACTAGGTGCATTTTTTAATAATAATTCTCTCATTTTTTTTACTAGTTTTTTTGGGTTTGTAAGCTTTAATAATTTTACATTTATGCATAAAAGATAAATAGAGGCGATTTTAAATGAATTAAAAAGGCATAAAATGAGTAATAATGCAATAGGTACGATAGTTATAGCTAGATTATTATTGATAATATTATTGTTTGGTTGGTTTTTATTTTTAGGCGCTGATAGACTCTAGTAAATTAATTGGTTTAAGTTAAAATATTCTTTTTTGTCATTTTATCATGCTTAATTTTTATAATAAGATATAATAACGTAGATAAAATGGATATATTGCTTAGGAGAGTATATGAAGAAGAGTATTTTAATTGTTATAATGTTTATATTCTCTATAGCATTTGGTAATGCTAGTGAGAGTGCAATTTTGGAAGATATTAAAAGTTATAAAGTATCTTTGCATTCAGATAGCAATATAACTGTAGATGATGAACTTTTTAAAAAGAGCAGTAATAGTTTTAAATTAAATGCAAATAGCTCTATATTAATAAAATTAGAGTTATTTAACAGTTTAAGTAAAAGTATAGATAGAGATGTTATTTTTACATCTGCAATTATAGATAAACTAAAGGTATTTAAAAAAGAGCAAGAAAAGCTAGTTTTGCTTAAAGATTTAAGCTATGGTGCTAGAGAAGATAGTAGGCTTAAGCCATCTATCTCTATTAATTTAGATAGCAAAGAGCGTAAGAAAATATATATATTGGCATCTAATAAGTATTTGCCTGTACAATTTAAAATTAAAGTACAAGAGAGTAATAAAGCATTAACCGATAACTCTAGTAAAACACTATTATATACTTTTATTTTGGGCTTATTGGTTGCTATTGTAGCTATATTTGCATTTTTGTATCTATATACTAATGAAGTTAGCTATATATATTTTTCTTTACTTTTGTTTATTGCGATATTAATTCATATCTATATATCTGGGTTAGAGATTGTATATTTTTCTAAAAATTTCTTAATGCTAGATAGAGCATTAACGCTAATTAAGTTTAATTTACTATTTATTGTTGCCTCGATACATGCTATATACTTTTATAAAATAGATAAAGAGCACTATATATTTAAAGTACATATGTATTTTATTTACAGTGCGGTTGCGTATGTTGTTATAAGTGGGTTTCTTGACATTTCGTACCTATTGGTACCAATGTTTGTAGCGTATATTTTAGTAAATATTGCAACTGCTATTTATTACTTTTTACAAGGCAAAATAGAGGCTATTTTTTATTTAGCAGCTTATGCGCTAATAGTATTATCTGCAATTAATAAGTTCTATTATGCTAATAAGCAAGAGTTACTTGGCAATTACCACTTTATTATATTTTTAGTTATATATACACTAATGGCACTCTCGTATGTAGTTAGATATATAGATACTAAAAGAAAAGAGGCTAATATGGTGGCTAGTGCACTTGATAAAAAGCAGATGATTGAAGGCGAGATAGATAGTGTAAAAGTAGAGCTAGATAAGCTAGAGCAGAGCGAAGAGAGATTAAAAGATAGAATGAATACTATTATAAAAAATAACTTGCATCTGGTTTTATCTATGTTAAAAATGAAAAATAGCACCAATTTAGAGGTTACTAAAGAGATAGAGAAGCTTGATATTAGAGTATCTGTTATGGTTAGAATTTACTCTATTTTCTTAGCAGCTAAAGATATAAAGAGTATAGATATGAAAGAGTATATGCCTATAATATTAAGCTACTTAGATGATAAATATCAACACTATCCAAAGAGAGTAAAAGTTGTATCTAATATAGATGCAATAGTAACTCAAAATGAGGCTATAGATATTGCAATTACTATTGCTGATATTATAATTAGTAGCTACGAAGATGGTACATTCATAGATGATAAGCTTTTGGTTACACTAAAAGTTATAAATGGCAGTTATAATCTATCGATTAAAGATATAGGTGCTTCTAAGAGTATTTTAGGTGGTAAGATAAAAGGGATATTAGGCAGATAAAGCAAAATAAGTTTTATCTTTAATTTGGCTTTTGCTGTTTGTAGTAGCTAGGTTTGCTACTTTCGGTAGGGGTCTAGTTTTGCAATTATAATATCTGCGATAATATTGCCAAGTAGTGTTAAGAATGCACCTATTATTAAGATGCCCATAATAACTGGGTAGTCTCTGCTTAGTGCAGACTGAAAAAATAGTAACCCCATACCATCTATAGAGAAAATTTGCTCTAGTATTACGCTACCACCAAGTAGCCCTGGGAGTGATAGCCCAAGTATTGTTATTATAAATGGCATTAAGTTTTTGTGTATATACTCTTTTTTAATTGTCTTTTCATCTAGCCCTCGAGCTTTTGCGTAAAATATGTAGTCGCTCTTTAAGATATCTAGCGTTAAAGAGCGAATATATAACATTAGTGAGCCAAAAGATGTAAATACAATTACGCTAATTGGAAGAACAAGGTGATAGGCCATATCTAGGTAGTGGCTTATGCCTTTTTTTGCTTGCATACCCTCTAGCCCAGTAATTGGAAACCAGCCTAGTTTAAAGCCAAATAGCATAATTAAAAGTAGCGCTAGATAAAAAGATGGTGTAGCGTAGCTAAGTAGTGCAAATTGCTTTGTAAATTTTTCGTAGTTACCACCCTTTAGAGCACTTTTAACGCCATATTTAATTGCTAAGAAAAATAGTATTACCATAGAGATTATATTAATTGTAATTGTTACGCCAAGGCGACTTTTAATATCGTCTATAACGCTGTTTCCGCTTGCAAAAGATATACCAAAATCTAGTGTTAATATGCTTTTTAGCCAGCCAATGTACTGCTGTAGTAGTGGTTTATCTAAGCCGTAAACCTCTTTTAGGTGTGCAATTGCTTCTGGTGTCATGTTGGGGTTTAGACCGCCAGCACCCAAAAAGCTATTTGGTGCGGCATATATTGAGATAAATGATATAAATGAAATTAGTAGTAAAACTAATGTGGTGTAAGCTATTTTTTTAGCTATTACTTTAAGCACCTAGCCCCTTTTTTATTAGTTCGCTAAAGCCCTTTGCACTTAAAGATGCAGAGCCAACTAAAACGCCATCTACACTATCTATAGATGCAATCTCTTCGATAGAGTCAACCTTAACGCTACCGCCATATAGAAGTGGTAGGTTAAATTGGCTCTTAAGTTTATTATGAACGCTTGAAATGTCATCTTTAGTTGCGCTAACGCCTGTGCCTATTGCCCAGATTGGCTCGTATGCAACTGTAAGTTTAGGATAGTTTGTGTCTATACCTTCAAATTGAGAAAATAGGTACTCAAATAGTGCCTCTTCGCCTTTTTCTCTAACTTCTAGTGGCTCGCCAATGCAGTAGATTATTTCGAAATTATTCTCTTTAAAAAAGTTAAATTTCTTTGCAATAAACTCTTGGCTTTCGTTTAGTATTTCGCGTCTTTCGCTGTGGCCAATTAAGATTTTTTCTATATTAAACTCTCTTAATTGCTCTAACCCAAGCTCGCCAGTAAATGCACCATTTTCGCAAATGTAGCCATTTTGAGCACCAACATCTACCTTACTGCTACCCTCTTGTAGTGCGCTAGCAGGTGGAAATATTAATACCTGTGTATCTACACCTTCTAGCTCTTGATTTAGCTCTTTTATGTAAGCTGTTGTTGAGCCTCTTGTGTGGTTTGTTTTAAAGTTTGCTACAAATCTCATGTTATGCCTCCAGCGCTTCGATACCTGGGAGTTTTTTGCCCTCTAGTAGTTTTAAGCTTGCGCCTCCGCCTGTACTTACGAATGTCATTTCGTCTATATCGCCAGCGCGAGCAACAACATCTGCAGTGTCGCCACCACCTACAATTGTTGTAGCGTGTGTTTCGGCTACATAGTGGCTCATTTTAGATGAACCTTTTGCAAATTTATCCATTTCGTAAACACCCATTGGGCCGTTCCAGATAATTGTTTGCGCATCGTTTAGAACCTCTCTAAATAGTCTGCTACTAGCTGGTCCAATATCTAGCCCCATCCACTCTTTTGGAATCTCTTGGCTTGGTAGGTATTTTACTGTTGCTTGTGCATCGAATTTATCGGCAACTACAACATCTACTGGCAGGTAAAGCTTTACACCGTTTGCTTTAGCTTTGTCCATAACATTTTGAGCCTCTTGTAAAAGGTCGTTTTCTACTAAAGAGCTACCAATTTCGTACCCCATTTGCTTAAGGAATGTAAATGCCATTCCGCCACCAATTATAATTTTATCTACGCTATCTAGTAGCTTATCTAGTGCTTGTAGTTTGCCCGATACTTTACTACCACCAACAATTGCTACAAATGGGCGAACTGGGTTTTTAAGAATTTTACCAAAGAAATTAACCTCTTTTGCCATTAAGAAGCCAGCTGCTTTTGTTGATTTATCGTAAAAGTTTGTAATAGCATAGATAGAAGCGTGTTTTCTGTGGCAAGCACCAAATGCGTCGTTTATGTATATGTCTGCAAATTGCGATAGCTCTTTTGCAAAATCTTCGCTATTGTTTGTTTCGCCCTCGTCAAATCTTAGGTTCTCTAGTAGTAAAATATCTCCGCCTTCCATTTTGTTAAAAAGCTCTTTTGCACGAGGTGTAATAACAGCGCCCTCTTTTGAGTCATCGAAGTATAGTTTATTTTTTATTTTTAAAAGTGTATCTAATCTTTTAGCAACTTCATTTAATGATAGATTATCGTCATAAACTCCTGGCTCTGGGCGCTCGAAATGAGAGCCAAGTACCACTTTGCAACCTCTGTCTATACAGTATCTAATTGTAGGTAGGGCCGCTCTAATTCTTCTGTCGTCTGTAATATTTCCAAACTCATCTTTTGGTACATTAAAATCGCATCTAATAAATACAGATTTTCCATCTATATCGATATCTCTTATTGTATTCATAAAAACTCCATAAACTTTTATGTTATTTTACTAAAAAAAGGTAAAAAGTGTTGCTTTAAATGGTAAAATAGCAATAAAAAAGGAGTAATTTGAGTAAATTAAGTTACGCTCTTTTTGGTGGAAGCTTCGACCCACCACATTTAGGGCATAAAGAGATTATTAAAAGCGCATTAGAAGTTGTAGATAAAGTTATAGTTGTGCCAACATTTCTAAACCCATTTAAGAGTAGTTTTTCTGCAGATGCCCCATTAAGATACAGCTGGTGCAAAGAGGTTTTTGCTAGTAGTAATGTTTTAGTAAGCGATTACGAAATTAAGCAGCAAAGAGCCGTTTATAGTGTAGATACCTATAAAGAGCTAAGCAAAAAATACAATATTGTAGCTATTACTATTGGGGCTGATAATTTAGCAAGCATAGATAGATGGAGAGATTTTGAGTATCTAAATAGCAACCTAACTTGGCTAGTAGCAACTAGAGGCGACAAAGATTTAGATTGCTCTAAATTAAGAGACTGCAAAAAGCTAAATTTGGGTGTAGATGTTAGCTCTACAGAGCTTCGAGCTGGCAAAAAGTTAGAGTATATAGATAAAAAAATCAAAAAACAAGTGCTAATAGAGTATAATATTGCAATTTAAAACAGGATAGTAAATGCAAGATAGATTAGATAAAATAGTTGCCACTTTAGACGAAAAAAAGGGCACAGATATAGAGGTTTTTAACTTAGAAGATAGCGACTACATAGCAAAGGCTGTAATTTTAGTAAACTCTTTAGGTGGTAAGCATACAGGTGCGCTATACGATAACTTAAGAGTTGCATTTAAAGATAGCGGCGAGACAATTATGAGTGCTGATGAGAGCGATGATTGGGTAGTAGTATATTTAGGTGATATTTTAATACATATTATGACACCACAATATAGAATGCGCTACTCGATAGAAGAGTTCTTAAAAGAGTTAAAAGAGGGTAAATTTAGCAGCCAAGAAGACTAAGCAAAAGTGCTACTTAGCACTAAGCTAGCTTCGTATCTAGAACCTTCTAGAAAATTAAGAGCTACATATACTGCAATAGTTATAGCAGGTAAAATGACCATTTGCCAATAGAGTCTGTTTTTTAAAATATAGTAAATAAGTGCCATATACGCTAGTATTGTTGCAACTATATGTGCAAATAAAAGAGGCAATATTGCTCTAGCTAAGATAGAACCACTAAAACCTACCGATAGTATAAATATAAAAACTGCCAAAGCTGTTATGCTCTTTTTTAGGTTTTTACTCTTTTTATAATCGTAACCTATAAAGATTAGTGTTAAGAGTGCAATTAGTATTAGTTTTAACATTTAGATTCTCTCTAAAACTTCTATACCTAAGATATCTAAAGATACTTTAATAGCATTTGCAGTTGCACTTGCTAGTAGTAGTCTTGACTCTTTTTGCTCGCTACTTACGCCATCTTTTAATATAGGATTTTGCTCGTAAAAGCGCATAAATAGAGTTGCTAACTCGTAAAGGTATGTTGTTATGTAGTGTGGCATAGCCTCTTTGTATGCGCGATTTAGTGTATCTTCTAAGCTTAATATTTTAAGTGCTAAGCGGCGCTCTAGCTCGTCGCTAAATTTTGGTGTTGCACTTTTGTTAAAGTCGCCAGCTTTTGTAAGAATAGAGTTAATTCTAGCGTATGCATATTGCATATATAGTGCTGTATTTCCCTCTAGAGATAGCATTTTATCCCAGTTAAATATGTAGTTAGATTGGCGGTTAATGCTTAAGTCTGCATATTTTAAAGAGCCAATTCCTACTACTTTTGCTATTTTCTCTAGCTCCTCGTCTGTATATTCGTTGGCTCTATTTATTACGCTTTTTGCTCTTTGGATAGACTCATCTATTAGATCTTTTAGCTTTACCGTTCCGCCATCTCTTGTTTTAAATGGGCGGCCGCTTTTATCTAGCATCATACCAAATGCTATATGCTCTAAAAGAGTATCTTCTTTTGCGTAGTTAGCCTCTTTTGCAGCGCTAAATACTTGCTTAAAGTGCTCGCCTTGGCGTGCATCTACAACATAGCATAATCTTTGTGCATTTAGCTCTTGTACTCTAAATTTAATTGCTGCTAAATCTGTAGTTGCATATAGGTATCCGCCGTCTGCTTTTTGAATAATTAGAGGGTTTTGGCTATCGTTGTTAAATATGCACTTTGCACCTTGCGACTCTTGGGCAATGCCTTTTGCCTCTAGATCTTTTACTATATCTGCTAAGTACTCGTTATAGCTGCTTTCGCCCTTTACGCAAGAGTCGTTAAGCTTAACATTTAAAGAGTCGTAAACATCTTGGCAGTGCTGTAGAGATTTTTCGATAAATGTGCTCCATAGCTTAAGAGTTGCTTCGTCGCCACCTTGTAGTTTTACTACATTTTGGCGGCTTTTGTTTGCAAACTCTTCGCTTTGATCGAACCTCTCTTTTGACTCTTTGTAAAACTGCTCTAAGTCGCTTAGTTTCATATTTGCATCTGCACCCATCTCTTCGAAGTAGGCTACTAGCATACCAAATTGTGTTCCCCAGTCGCCAATATGGTTTTGGCGAATTACATCGTCGCCTAAAAATTCGAATAAGTTAGCAATTGTATCGCCAATAATAGTAGATCGCAAGTGCCCAACATGCATCTGTTTTGCCATATTTGGCCCAGAGTAGTCTACTACTACTTTTATTGGCTCTTTGCTCTGTTGCACTCCACATCTGTTATTTAGTGCATTTGGCAATGACTTTTCTAAAAATTTACTATTTAGTGTTAGGTTTATAAACCCAGGGCCTGCTATCTCTACTTTAGAGAAAATTTCGTTATTTTCTATACAAGAGACGATTTTTTGTGCAATCTCTCTTGGATTGGTTTTTGCTATTTTTGCAAGTGCCATTGCACCATTGTATTGAAAATCTCCGAATTCTGGCTTTGTAGCTTCG
Organism: uncultured Nitratifractor sp.; assembly: GCA_964517485.1. Taxonomy (GTDB): domain Bacteria; phylum Campylobacterota; class Campylobacteria; order Campylobacterales; family Sulfurovaceae; genus JAADEQ01. The sequence continues at coordinate 10,778 of CAZFCZ010000061.1, forward strand.
CTTACTGTTGGGTTGTTTGCCTCTATATTTAGACTATTTAGCGCATCGCTAATAATATTGTTTAGTACTGATTTAATTTGCATTTAGATACCTAATAATGTGTAGTTTGCTCCAAAAAGGAGCGAAGTTTTAAGCGTTTTTGCTTTCTGTTGTTTCTACTTTTGCGCTCTCTTGTTTTGTAGCTTCTATCTCTTTTTTCTCTTGTGATGCTACCTCTTTAGCTGGCTCATCATCTTCGTTTACCGCTTTTTTGAAATCTTTAATTCCTTTACCTAAACCTTTTGCTAGTTCTGGAATTTTTTTACCTCCAAATAATAGTACAATTACAAGAATAATTGCAAATAGTTCCCATCCACCTGGCATACCCATAGAAATCCTTTTGTATCTTTTTTAGTTATTATACTTAAATTGCTTTAATCTTTCTTTGTATAGAGTTTTACTTTATTAGATATTAAGTTAAGAGTGTTACAATTATAAAAATAATTGACTGACGGTCAGTCATTTTTTTATTAAAGGAGCTTTTGTGGCGATAGTAGTAGATAAAGATAAAAAAAGAGAGCAAATTGCGCTCTCTTGTAAAGATTTAATAATAAGTAGCAATATAAATAGTTTAACAATATCGGCAATTACAAAAGAGGCTGGTATTGGTAAAGGAACCTTTTACGAGTACTTTAAAGATAAAGATGAGCTTGTATTTACTTTAGTGACTATTTTAATGCAGATATACAACGAAAAAACAGAGGCAAAATTAAAAGCAGTAAAAAGCACAAAAGAGAAGTTAAAGCTATTTGCTGCATTTTACTATAATAAAGAAGATAGCGATTTAAGGGCTATATATAACCAGTTTTTAGCAATATCTATACTCTCTCCAGATAACTCTATGAAGGAGTTTCAGACAGAGTGTAACTTAAAGTATAAAGATTGGCTAAAAGATATTTTGCAAGAGGGTGTTAAAAACCAAGAGTTACCACCGCAAGTTATAGAGCAAGCAGATGGGCTTTTTATTGCTATTAAGGGGTTGTATGTAACATATTTAACAACAAACTCTATACCAAATTTACAAGAGGCAATAGATGGATATTTAGAGTCTATTTATAGCCTAATGAGGGGTCTTAAATGAAGAGCTATATACTATTAGCACTACTTTTTTCGCTACTAAGTGGTAGCTCTTTAAAGAGTTTAATTGCAAATTTAGATAACGATTTACTAAAATCTAAAGATATGCAAATTTTAAGCGCAAAGGGCGCAATTGGTGCCATTAAGAGTGGCTACTATCCAACTGTAGATGTGGGTGCGTTTGCACAAAGTCTTAGCCCAAAAACGCCTATGAGGGCAGGTGCAACTTATAGCTTGTATGCAAAGTTAAATTATGTAATTTACGATGGTGGGTTAAAGAGCAACACAATTAAGCAAAAGAGGTTTGAGCTTGTATCTAAAGTGTTCGAGAGAGAGCAGTTTAAAGATGCACTAATTTTGCAGGTTGTTCAAGATTTTTTTGCAATAAAGAGCCTAAATGCACTAATTGGTGCAACTAAAGTTAAGAAAAACAGTATTAAAGAGCAACTATTTAAGGGTAAAAAGCTCTATAGCGCTGGGCTTATGGGGCTAGATGAGCTAGCAAGGCTAGAGGCGGCTTTAGAGCTTGTTAATTATAATATTAAATCTTTAGATTTTCAGAAAAAGAGCTTTTTAAGTGCGCTTAGTTTAAAAGTTGGCAAGAGCGTTAAAGGGGTTGCTAATTCGCACTTTATAAAAAGACGAGTTGGCTTTAGTGCAAATAGTACAATAAGGGCAATTAGAGCAAGAGCTTTAGCAATTAGTAGTAGTGCAGATGTTATTAAAAGTAGCAACAGTGCAAAGGTAAATTTAGCACTAGAGCATAACAAGTTTGCATATGCAAGATACGATAGGGCACACCCCAAAGGGCTTAATAGCCAGTCTAAAGTAACGCTAAGTGCGAATATGAGACTATATGATGGTGGAGCAACTAAGCAGAAGGCTCAGGTTGCTAAACTGCAAGCGGCATCGGCACTATTAGAGGCAAAATATAAGCTAAAAGAGCAGAGAGCAAACTATAAATTAGCGCAACTTAGACTAAAGAGTATTAGGGCTAAAATAAAGAGTGCAAAGGCTGCTTTAAAGGCGGCAAATAGGCTATATGGCAGTGTTTTAACAAAGTACAACCAAGGCTTAGTAGATAACTCTTTGCTTTTAGATGCACTTAGCTCTAAGACTCAAGCAACAGCAGAGCTAAGTAGAGCAAAGAACGATTTAGAGATTGCGTATGCACTATACTACTACTATGCAGGTAAAAATTTAAAAGGATTAATAAGATGAGAAAAATAGTATTAATAGCACTATTTAGTGCTTTCGCGCTAGCACAAGATATATATGCAACATTTAATGTAGATGCAAAAGCAGATGCAAAACTTGCTTTTAGTGCAGGTGGTATTGTGCAGAGTGTTTTAGTAGATGTTGGCAGTTATGTTAAGAGGGGCGATGTGTTAGCAACGCTAAAAAACAGCGATTTAAAGGCAAATTTAGAGCTAATTAAAACAGAGCTAAAGTATGCAAAAAAAGATTACGCTAGGGTTAAGAGGGCTCAAAGTGTTATAGATAAGGCGCAAATAGATAAGTTTGCATTTAAAAAAGATATTGCACAAGCAAAAATTAAAGTACAACAAGAGATGATAGCTAAAACAGTACTTAAAGCTCCTTTTGATGGGGTGATATACTATAAAAATATAGAAGCTGGAGATGTTGTATCTGGTATGAACCCAAGAGTTGTATTTAAGCTGCAAAGTAAAAGTAGCACAAAACTTATAATTTCGTTTGACCAAAAGTGGGCTAGTGTGGTAAAGGTAGGAGATACATTTAAATATATACTAAGCAATAGTAGTGATACTAAGAGTGTAAAGATAACTAAAATATACCCAACAATAGATACAAAAAGCAGAAAAGTAATAGCCCAAGCTGTTAGCTCTGGTGAGTTTGTAGGTATGTTTGGAGATGGATATATAGAGGTAAATAGATGAGTGAGTGGTTATATTTAGCAATTGCAATTATTTTTGAGGTGGCTGGAACAACTGCTATGAAGGTATCTGATGGCTTTAGTAAGCTACTTCCTTCGATTGCTATGAGTATATTTTATATACTATCTTTAGCTGCACTTACATATGCGCTTAAGAAGATAGATATGAGTATGGCTTATGCAATTTGGGCTGGCGTTGGCACGGCGTTAATTACAACAATAGGTATAGTTGTCTTTAAAGAAGAGGTTAGTTTGCTAAAAATTGTAAGTGTTATTTTAATAATTGCAGGTGTAGTTGGATTGCATCTTGCAAATAGGGGGTAGGTGTGTATAAGATAGCTATTAATAGACCAATTGCAACACTTATGTACTCGCTAGTTTTAATACTTTTTGGCTACTTTAGCTTTAAGAGTATGCCAAGTGCGCTCTTTCCTAAGGTGGATTTTCCTATTGTTACTATTAAGAGTATCTACCCAGGTGCTGAGGCTGCAACTGTAGAGTCGCAAATTACGCAAAAAGTAGAAGAGGCGGTATCTATGATTAATGGAATCGACTCTATTACATCTACAAGTAGTGATAACATTAGTGTAGTTACAGTTAAGTTTTTTCTAAAAAGAGATATAGACGAAGCGGCAAATGATGTGCGAGATAAGGTAAGTGCAATTAACTTGCCAAAAGAGGCAAAAACACCACTTGTTAGCAAGCTAGATATTGGTGGGGCGTCGGTAATTAACCTATTTATTACGCCAAAAGAGGCAAAAGATTACAAAAGCTTAATGCCGTTTGTTGACGACAAAGTAAAACCTGCACTTCAAAAAATTAGTGGTGTGGGCTCTATAAATATAATTGGTTATAGAGATAGAGAGATTAAAATTTACCCAAATGCAACGCTACTAAACCGCTATGGAATAACTATTAGAGAGCTTAATAATATAGTAAGAGCAGAGAACTTAAAACTAAGTGGTGGTAAGCTAATTAACAAAGATAGAGAATTTGTACTAAAGATTAAGAGCGATGCAAAAAGTGTAGATGAGCTTAAAAAAATAAAGATAAAACCTGGAGTAATGCTACAAGATGTTGCAAAAGTAAAAGATACTCTAAGCGATGCTAGCAGCTACTCTAATTTAAATGGTACACCTGGGGTTATGCTAGAGGTTAAGAAGATATCTGGCGCAAATACACTAAATGTTGTAAAGAGCGTAAAAGAGGCTCTGCCAGCAATTAAAAGCAGTGTGCAAAGTAAGTATAACTTTAGGTTGCTAAATGATACAACTATATTTATAAAGCACTCTTTAGAGGATGTAAAGTTTGACTTAATTTATGGAATTGCTCTATCGATTATTATTATTTTTATATTTTTGCGTAACTTTACTATTACTTTTGTGTCGGCTTTGTCTATTCCTACATCTGTATTTGGTACATTTGCGTTAATGGATTTTATGGGGTTTGACTTAAATAAACTAACACTACTTGGGCTTACACTTGCAATTGGTATTATAATAGATGATGCTATTGTTGTTGTAGAGAATATCTATAAAAAGCTAGAGAGTGGTAAAAGTAAGCTAGAGGCTGCATTTTTGGGTGTAAAAGAGATTGCGTTTGCAATTACAGCAATTACAGCTATGCTATTAGCGGTGTTTATACCAGTTGGTTCGATGAGCGGAATTGTAGGTAAGTTTTTTGAGAGCTTTGCAATTACTGTTAGCTTTGCAATTATTATTAGTTTTACAATTGCTATGAGTTTAATACCAAGTTTTTCGGCAAGAGTTTTAAAGGCAAAACATAGTTGGTTGTATAGAGTAACCGAGGGGTTTTTTAGAGCGCTAGAGAAGATATATACATCTATTTTAGCGCAGGCTTTGCGTTTTAAGGTTATCTCTTTAATTGTTGTTATTGCTATTTTTGTAGGTAGTTTAAGTCTGTTTCCTAAAATTGGTATGGATTTTATTCCAAAAGAGGATAAGAGCGAGTTTGAAGTAAAGTTAAAGTGCCAACCAGGAGTTAGCTTAGAGAGTATGATTGCTAAGAGCAAGAGGGTACAGACATTTATAGCAAAAGATAAAAATGTAGAGTACACAACGCTAAGTATTGCATATAATAGCGCTAAAGAGATAAATAAAGCAAAGATATATGTAAAGCTAGTGCCAATAGAGAGTAGGGCAAAGAGGCAAGAAGAGGTTATACAAGATTTTAGGGGTAAATTAAAACAGTTTAGTAAAGAGTTTTTTATAACGGCAGCTGCAATTCCAAATATTAAGGGTGCTGGGGCTGATGTGCCTTATCAGATTGTTTTAAAATCGGACAATTACGAAAACCTAAAAAAGAGTGCAAAGGCTTTAATAGCAAAGCTTAAAGAGAAAAAAGGTTTTGTAGATATTGATACAAATTTAGATGATGGTAAACCACAATTTAACATTAAAATTAATAGAGAAGCAGCCGCAAGAGCTGGTATTAGCGCTAAGGCTATTGCGCAAGCTATAAATATTGCTTTCTCTAGCGATTTAGAGATAAGCTACTTTGAAGAGCAGGGTAAGCAGTATAATATTACCTTAAGATTTAGCGATAGCAATAGAGAGAGCTTGCAAGATTTATCTAAAATAATGCTTCGCTCTAAAAGTGGTAGTTTGGTTGCTTTAAGTGGGTTAATACAGGTAGAGAAAAGCTTATCGCAAAGTGCAATTTACCACTACGACAGAGAGCGCCAAGTTAGTATATACGCAGACCTTTTTGGGCTAGATTTAGGAGGTGCAATTGCGTATACAAAATCGGTACTGCCAAAGGTTTTAAGTAAAGATATAAACTATCGTTTTACTGGCTTTGCAGAAGAGATGGGCAAAACAGCAAAGGCATTTGGTATTGCGTTTGCAACAGCAGCAATTTTAATGTTTATAATTTTGGCTATTTTGTACGAGTCTTTAGTGCAACCAATTATTATTATGATGGCTTTGCCACTTAGTATTACTGGTGTATTGTTAGCTCTATACTTAAATGGTATGCACTTTAGTCTGTTTGTATTTATTGGCTTTTTGCTACTTATGGGAATGGTTGGTAAGAATGCCGTTTTAATTGTAGATTTTGCAAATGCTGAGGTAAAGAGCGGAAAAGAGATTACGCAAGCACTACTAGAAGCTGGCGACAAGAGACTACGCCCAATTTTAATGACAACCTTTGCTATGATTTTTGCAATGCTACCACTTGCATTTGGCCAAGGCATAGGAAGCGAGCTAAAAGCTCCAATGGCAATATCTATTATAGGAGGGTTAATAAGCTCTATGATACTAACTCTAATAGTAGTGCCTGTTATTTATAGATTGTTATATCCTATTGATAGTTGGTTAAAAAATAAGTACGAAATTGGAGAGATATAGTAGAGATACTTTTATATAGTATCTTCACTATTGCTGTGGCGCTTTTTTAGCATACCTTGCATTGTTAGGTAGCTATTTAGCGCGCCAATGTATGCTTTTGCACTTGCTAGCATAGTATCTACACTTAGCCCGTGCCCTATAATTGCTGGCTCATCTTTGTTAAATGCAACTTGTACTGTAACATTTGCTAAAGCATCTTTACCCTCAGAGATAGATTTTACTTTATAGTCCATTAATGTTCCGTTGTGTCCTGTTATTCTATCTATTGTTTTAAATACAGCATCTATTGTGCCATCGCCAATGCTTGCGTCTGTAACTTCTTCGTCGTTTGGTAGCTTAATAGTTACTGCTGCACTTGGCACGCCGCCAGTTGAGTCCATAAGTTGTAGGGCCTTTAACTCGTACGACTTCTCTACAGATGTCATATTGCTGGTAATTAGCGCTCTAATGTCGTCGTCGTAGATATCTTTTTTCTTATCTGCTAACTCTTTAAAGCGAGCAAATGCACTATTTAGCTCCTCTTGCTCTAAGTTAAAGCCTAGTTTTGCTAACTTATCGCTAAATGCAGCACGCCCTGAGTGTTTGCCTAAAACTAGAGTATCTTCTTTGTTTAAGCCAATCTCTTCTGGAGAGAATATCTCGTATGTCTCTTTGTGCTTTAATACACCATCTTGGTGAATACCGCTTTCGTGTGCAAAGGCATTTTTACCAACAATTGCTTTGTTTGGCTGTGGCTCTATGCCTGTTATGCTTGCAATCATACGGCTTGTTGGGTATATCTCTTTAGCGTTAATGTTTGTTTGTACATTAGAGTATACATCTTCTCTTACCTTTAGAGCCATTACTATCTCTTCTAAGGCTGCATTTCCAGCACGCTCGCCTAAGCCGTTAATTGTACACTCTACTTGTCTAGCACCCGCTTGAATACTTGCTAAAGAGTTTGCCACTGCTAAGCCTAAATCGTTGTGATTGTGCACAGAAATTATTGCTCTATCGCCTATGTGTTGGTGCATTGTGCTTATTAGTTGCTCTATCTCGTGAGGTAGTTTAATACCTACTGTATCTGGCAGGTTAATTGTTTTTGCACCAGCTTCTATAACAGCGTCGCTTATCTCTTTTAAGAAGCCTATGTCGCTTCTGCCTGCATCTTCGCAGCTAAACTCTACATCGTTAACAAAACTTTTTGCTAAGCTAACAGCCTCTACCGCTTTTTTAATAACTTGCTCTGGAGTCATTTTTAATTTGTGCTCCATATGTATTGGGCTTGTTGCTATAAATGTGTGTATTCTTTGCTTTGGCGCGTTTTTAATTGCATTAGCAGCTTGTGTTATGTCGTACTCTAGCGCTCTTGCTAAAGAACATACTGTAGAGTTTTTAACTACATCTGCAATTTTGCTAATTGCTTCAAAGTCGCCTTTACTTGCTGCTGCAAAACCAGCTTCTATTACATCTACGCCTAATTTTTCTAACTGCATTGCAATTTGAATTTTCTCTTTTGTGTTCATTGATGCACCTGGGCTTTGCTCGCCATCTCTTAAGGTTGTATCAAAAATTATAATTTGCTCTTTATTCATAAGTTTTACCTTTTTTATTTTAATCTTTTTTTAAATTTATATGTGGGTGAGGGTTTATTTTTAGCTATGCAGAAGTATAGAAGAAGCTTTTATAAAAAATGTTTTAATGCTTGTATTTGTAATTGTATAATACATTTTAACCCCTTCTATTTATAATATTGTTAAATAGTATCTAATCTTTTATTAAATTTAACCAAAAATTAAACAATTTTGTATATAATTTTGCCCACTATTTAGATACTGTCTCACAACGGGTGTCGCAGTTGATAAAAATTTTAACGAGGAAATATTATGAGAAAAGATATTCACCCAAACTATGTTGAGTGTAAAGTAACATGTGCTTGCGGTAACAGTTTCGAGATTAAATCTATGAATCCTGAGATGTCTATAGATATTTGTAGCGAATGCCACCCATTCTTTACTGGTTCTGAGAAAATTGTTGACACTGCTGGTAGAGTTGACAAGTTTAAGAAAAAATACAAACTTTCTTAATATTTTTACTCCTTTTTGGGGTAAAAATTTAAATTTGCATATATGCTAACACTTCTTCCTACTCCAATTGGTAATATTGGAGATATAACTTACAGAACAATTGATATTATAGAAAATGCAGAGCTAATTCTTTGCGAAGATACACGAGTAACTAAGCACTTACTTAATATTTTAAAAGATAGATACGGATTAAATACTCCAGATGTAGATTTTTTGTCGTTTCATGAACATAATCAAATAGAGCGTTTAAGCGAGATTAAAAGTAGGCTTAAAGAGCAAAAAGTAGTATATATGAGCGATGCTGGAATGCCTGTAATTTCAGATCCTGGACAGTTACTTGTAGAGTATTGTCAAGATGCAAATATAGAGTACGATGTACTCCCAGGTGCGAGTGCTGCACCGCTAATATATGCTGCTAGTGGTTTTAAGAGCGGTAAGTTTTTCTTTTATGGTTTTTTACCAAGCAAAGGAAACGAGCGAACACAAGAGCTAAATAGGCTCTTAGATAACGGTTTAGATACAATTATCTACGAAGCTCCACACAGAATACTTAAATTAGTAGAGCAGATATGCCAAATAGATGAAAACAGAGAAATTTTTGCAGCCAAAGAGCTTACTAAAAGGTACCAAAAATTTTATAAACTAGAGGCAAAAGAGCTTTTAGAGAGACTTAAAATAGACTCTATAAAAGGAGAGTGGGCTTTGGTTGTTAAGGCTAAAGAGAGCGAAAATGCCTCTTTAAGTTTAAGCGAAATTCTAGCTTTTGATATTCCTCCAAAGCCTAAAGCTAAGCTAATATCTAAACTTACTGGCAAATCTGTAAAAGAGTGTTACGAAGAATTACTTAACCTTTAGCTAAAAAAGGGTAAAATCTAGTATGATTATTTATGGAAAGCAGGCATCTATATATGCCCTAAAAGAGTGTAGCGATAAGATAGAGACGGTATATGTTAGCAAATTATCTCTGTTGCCAAAAGATTTATTAAAAAAATATGGCGCGAAAATTAAGACAATAGAGAACAAATGGGCACAAAAACTTAGTCGTGGTGGTAACCATCAGGGTATTATTGTAGAGATGCAAGAGCCACAAGAGCCATCGGTAGATAGCTTAAAAAAGGGCGATTTTTTACTAATATTAGATGGTTTAACAGATGTTGGTAATATTGGTGCAATTATTAGAAGCGCCTACGCCTTAGGTGTTGATGGTATATTTGTAACAGGTCTTAGACAGTTAAATTTAAGTGGCGTTGTAAGGGCAAGCTCTGGAGCGGCTTTAAGTATGACACCAGTTGTACATAACAATATTTTAGATTTAATGAACGAGCTACATCAAGTAGGCTTTAGTATATATGGTGCAGATTTAGACGGAAGCAGTTTGCAAGATGCATCGTTTTCTAATAAGAGAGTATTGGTTTTAGGTAGCGAAGATAGAGGTATCTCTAAAAGAGCAAAAGAGAAGCTAGATAGCATATATAAAATAGAGATGAGTAGAGAGTTCGACTCTTTAAATGTTAGCGCAGCAGCAGCAATTTTTTTACATAGGATGAGTTATGCCATTAAATAATTTAATAAAAGATTATTCATTAACAACAATAACAGAAAAGACAAATATACCAGCAGAGATTTTACAAAAGCTTATTAATAAAGATTGGGAGAGTTTGCAACTTACCAAAGCTAAAGGTTTTATAGCCATTATAGAAAGAGAGTTCGATGTTGATTTAAGCGAGTTAAAAAACGAAGCAACAGAGTATTATGGCTCTCATAAAAAAGTAGAGCAAAGCTATAGACCAATAGATTTAGTAGATGCCCAAAGCGTAGGTGGAGGTGCTGGCAAAATAGTTACAAATATTGTAGCACTACTTACAATTGGATTGGTTGCTTATGCTGGGTGGTTCTATTTTGTAAAGCCTAAAAGTAGTGCAATCTCTTTAAGCGATAGCAATAGTAGCGGTCTTATAAGTGAGAGTATAGATATTGCTAAAAGTTTAGTAGGTATTAAAAAAGAGCCAAGTAGTAGCAAAGACTCTAATAGTAGTTCTAAAAATAAAGAGTCAAAAGTTAGTGTTAAAAATTTAAAAGAAGAGCCTAAAGTTATAGTTACTACACAAGCAGAACCAAAAAGTAGCGCAAATAACCAGCAAGCAGAAGTTAAAGAGCAAAACGCAACAGATAGTATAGTTAGTAATGATGAGCTAAAAGAGAAGAAAAAGTTTGATATTACTACAGATGTAAAAAAGAGCGAACAAAATTCTTTAAAGAGCGAAGATACAAATAGTGTTACAGTAGTTAACCTATCTGCTAACAGTAGCGAAAATAGCATAAATGAGCAGACTATTAAAGAGAGTAATAGTGTTATAAAAGACGAAGTTAACTCTCTATTAGAAGAGAATAAAACTAAAAAAGAAGAGCCAGCTTTAGAACAAAATACAAGTGTGCAAATTAGCGAAAATTTAGATAGCAATAGCAGTGCAACTTTAAGTGAAGATACAAATACTAGCGAGCAAGTAGGTGTATATGGTAGTGTTAAAATAAAGCCAAGTGTTAAGGCTATTTGGGTTGGTTTATATAATTTACAAAGTGGTAAAAGAGTCGCCAAGCTTGTTAGTGGCGAGTTTGACTTTGCTACAGAGGGCAGTGATATTGCAATTATTACAGGGCATAGCAAGTTCGAAGTATCTACAGATAGTGGATTAGATAAGAAATTTGATGGTAGAGGTAGAAAATATCTTTATATAAGTAAAAAAGAGATAAAAGAGCTAACAAAGCTAGAGTACAAGGCTTTAACTAAAGAAAAAGCTTGGTAGATTAGGAGAGTATATGTTTGATGAGATAAGATTTAATAAGATAGATAGATTACCAAAGTATGTATTTGCAGTTGTAAATGATTTAAAAATGGCAGAGCGAAGAGCAGGTGCTGATGTTATAGATTTTTCTATGGGTAACCCAGATGGCCCAGCATTTAAACCAGTTGTAGATAAGCTTGTGGAGTCTGCAAGAAAGCCACACACGCATGGATATAGCGCTAGTAAGGGTATATATAAGTTGCGTTTAGCAATTTGCAATTGGTATTTAAAAAAGTACGAAGTTGTTTTAGACCCAGATACAGAAGCAGTTGCTACTATGGGCTCTAAAGAGGGTTATGTGCATTTAGTTCAAGCTATTACAAACCCTGGAGATGTTGCTATTGTTCCTGACCCAACTTACCCTATACACTCTTATGCGTTTGTACTAGCAGGTGGAAATGTAGAGAAGATGCAGCTAACATTTAACGAGCAAAACTTTGCAGTTGATGAAGATAAATTTATAGAAGATTTAGAGTATGCACTTAAAAACTCTGTGCCAAAGCCTAAATATTTAGTTGTTAACTTTCCGCACAATCCTACAACTGCAACTGTAACTTTAGATTTTTACAAAAGATTAGTAGAGATTGCAAAAAGAGAGAGATTTTATATTATTAGTGATATTGCATATGCAGATATCACATTTGATGGCTATAAGACTCCATCTATACTACAAGTAGAGGGTGCTAAAGATGTTGCTGTAGAGAGCTTTACTTTAAGTAAAAGCTACAATATGGCAGGTTGGAGAGTTGGCTTTATTGTTGGTAACCCTAAACTTGTAGGTGCATTGCAAAAAATTAAGTCTTGGTTAGATTATGGAATGTTTACGCCAATACAAGTTGCCGCAACAGTTGGAATTGACGATTATAATCATTTAGTAGATGAGATTGTTATTCCAAAGTATCATAAAAGAAGAGATGTTATGATAGAGGCATTTGGCAATGCAGGTTGGGAGCTTGGACGCCCCAATGCTAGTATGTTTATATGGGCAAAAATTCCTGAAATTGCTAGAGATATGGGCTCGTTAGAGTTCTCTAAAGAGTTGTTGCTAAAAGCGCAAGTTGCTGTTAGCCCTGGAGTTGGTTTTGGTAAGTATGGCGACGAGTATGTAAGAATTGCACTTATAGAAAACGAAAAGCGTATTCGCCAAGCTGCTAAAAATATTAAGAAGTTCTTAAGCGACTTAAAGAAGCAAAAAGAGGCAAGCAAATGATAAAAGTTGGTATTTTAGGTGTAGGAACTGTAGGTAGCAGTGTAGCAAAAATATTGGCTGAAAATGCAGATATCATAGAGGCAAGAGCTGGTAAAAAGATTGTTGCTAAAAGTGGTATTGTAAAGAATTTGGGTAAAGATAGAGGGGTAGATATTGTAATATCTAATAACCCCTTAGATGTAATAGACGACCCAGAGATAGATATTGTTGTAGAGCTTATGGGTGGGGTAGAAGAGCCTTACGAACTTGTAAAAAAAGCACTAAATAATGGCAAAGCTGTTGTAACTGCAAATAAGGCACTTTTAGCTTACCATAGATACGAGTTGCAAAAAATTGCAGGCGATTTACCACTATTTTACGAAGCAAGTGTAGCTGGTGGAATACCTATTATTGGAGCACTTAGAAATGGATTAAGCGCAAACCATGTAGAGAGCATGGTAGGTATTTTAAATGGAACTTGCAACTATATGCTAACAAAGATGATAAAAGAGGGTGTTAGCTATGATGATGTTCTTAAAGAGGCACAAAAGTTAGGATATGCAGAGGCTGATCCTACATTTGATGTAGGTGGGTTTGACGCTGCACATAAGCTACTTATTTTAGCATCTATTGCGTATGGAATTAATGCAAAACCAGAAGATATTTTAATAGAAGGTATAGATAATATTAGTGCTACAGATGTAGATTTTGCAAAGGAGTTTGGTTATGAAATTAAGCTTTTAGGTATTGCAAAAGTAGGTAAGGGTGGTGCAGAGATTAGAGTACACCCAGCACTTGTTAAAGATAGCCACCAGATATCTAAAGTTGATGGTGTAATGAATGCTGTTAGCGTTATTGGCGATAGAGTAGGCGAGACGATGTTTTATGGCCCAGGAGCTGGTGGCGACGCTACTGCTAGTGCTGTAATTGCAGATATTATTGAAATTGCTAGAGGAAACAAAGGCCCAATGCTTGGTTATAAAAGAGGGCTAGAGAGTGGACTTAAACTTTTAGATGCTAAAGATATAGAGTCTAAGTATTACTTAAAGTTAAAAGTTATCGATAGACCTGGTGTATTGGCATCTATTACAACTACAATTAGTGATTGTGATATATCTATATCTTCTGTTTTACAAAAAGAGTCAAAAGAGGAGAACAGAGTTAGGCTTATTTTAACAACACACTGTTGCAAAGAGAGCCAGATACAAGATGCGATAGCAAAACTTAAAGCTTTAGATAGTGTAGATAGTAATTTATCTATGTTAAGAATTGTGGAGTAAGTTATGGCAAAGGCAAAAGAGCACTATTTTGATATTAGCGCAAAGCTAGACTTTATGGAGATGAAAAATGCTATTTGAAGTTCATAAAATTAATCAAAATAGTAATACTTTTGCGTATAAAGCACTAGACCTTTTTTCTGGTATTGGAGGTATCAGAAAAGGATTTGCTAATGCTTTCAATGCAGATATAGAATTTGTTTTTTCGTCAGAAATTGATAAAAATGCACAAAAAACATATTATTTAAATTATGGTGAAGTTCCTTATGGGGATATCACAAAAATTGATGAAAAGGATATTCCTAATCACGATATTATTTTAGCTGGATTTCCATGCCAGGCATTTAGTGTTGCTGGATACAGAAAAGGTTTTGAAGATACAAGAGGTACGCTTTTTTTTGAAGTAGCAAGAATAGTAAGATACCATAAGCCTAAAGTTGTTTTTTTGGAAAATGTCAAAGGCTTTGTAAACCATGATAATGGAAAAACATTTGATATTGTT
>CAZFCZ010000062.1:0-7111 GCA_964517485.1 uncultured Nitratifractor sp.
AATTGGTGCAGATGTACCATTTTTTATATACGGCTACTCTAGCGCAAATGTAAGTGGTATTGGCGAAATTATAGAGCCATTTAACGAAGAGCCACTAGAATTAGAGCTATATACTCCAAATATCGCATGTAATACAGCAAAAGTTTATAGCGTCTTTAGAGAGAAGTTTTTAAAAGATACAAATTTAAATAGTGGTGCATCTTTAATGCTAAATAGCTCTTACGATATACTTACAAGCAAATTAGATGCAACAGAGCTAAACGACCTATACAAAGCTGCTAAAGTAGCCTACCCTACTTTAAGCAAATATCAAAAAGATAACTACTTTTTTAGTGGTAGTGGCAGTACTTTTTTTAAAATAAAGGATACTTAAAATGGCTATTAATGTAATATCACAAAATAAAAAAGCAAAATTTGAATACGAAATAATAGAAACACTAGAGGCTGGTATAGTTTTACAAGGTAGCGAAGTAAAGGCTCTGCGTGCTAAAAGAGCAAACCTAAACGATGCATTTTGTCGCTACATAAAAGGCGAACTACACTTAATGAATGCACACATATCTCACTTAGAAACTGCTAATAGGCACTTTGTAAAAGACGAAAGAGCCCCACGAAAGCTCTTAATACACAAAAAACAGTCAGATAAACTATTTGGTAAAGTTAATAAAGAGGGTCTAACAATTGTGCCACTTAAGATATACTTTAACGAAAAAAACCTAGCAAAAGTTCAAATTGCACTAGCTAAGGGTAAGAAACTTCACGATAAAAGAGAAACACTAAAAAGAAGAACGCTCGATAGAGAAGCAGCATCTGCTATAAAAAACAGAAACTACTAGCTATCTTATAGAGTTAAGTTTTTGTTTAAATCTATCTAGCTCTAAAGTGTGGTTAGGCTCTGCAACCTCTTGGTTTTTAGAGTTTAGGTAGTAAAATGTTGGTGTAGTGCCTGTAATCATAGTACTTTTAGGCAATATCTCTTGTGCATTTATATCTACATCTATTAAAGTAAATCTACTATCTATGATGCTTTTAATCTCTTGAGTGCTTAGTATGTTATCCATATAGATACAAGCTGGACAGCCTTCTCTATGAATATAGTATATTTTTATCTTCTCGCTACTACTAATTTTAGCATATTTAGGCGTATTTGTACTACAGCCTAAAGTTAAAATTGCAAAACATATTAATAGTATATTTTTTATCACTATTGCTCCTTTTTAAATATATCTTTTAATAAAAGTCTTTAAATTTGCATATCTAATCTTTAGCCAAGTTTTAGATTTTTGGACAATTTTAGAGATAGTTTTAAATGCATCAGTAGTTTTAACCCAAGTTGTAAACTCTACTATCTTATCGTAACAGTACTTTATAACACTAAAGGATAATAGCTTCTCTTTTTGTATATTAAATAACCAAAAAGCAAATGCAACAATTAATAATTTTAAAATATAAAGTACAATACCAAGCAGTACATAGCCCTTTAAAGCAACAATAGGAGACATTATACCTAAAGCTTCGCCTACTATAAAAGGCAATATAAACAGTGCTAGCACAACATATCTGTTTGCACCATTTAATATAATCTCTAATCTCTTAAAAAACCTTAAGTGTTTAATATACTTAAAGATTGGTTGAGCAAATCTATCCCAAATTAACTCTTCGAATACTAAGTATATAGAAATAGCAATAACTTGTAAAATAAAAAAGGCTCTTTTCAAAATTCGACTAAACATTTAGTTTCCTAATTTTTAAAAGAATTATAACTAAAAATAATTAATTGTATGATTTATTAGATTATGTAGATATAGAGCTTAAGTTATGCTCTATATAGAAGTAGAACTTATTTTCTTCTAAGTTCTTTAATTCTTGCTGCTTTACCTCTTAAGTTTCTTAAGTAGAATAATTTAGCTCTTCTTACACGTCCACGACGAACTACTTCGATACCTTCAATACTATCAGAGTATAGAGGGAAAATTCTCTCAACACCAACATTGTTAGCACCAATCTTTCTAACATTAAAAGTTTTACCAGTACCCTCACCACGAATAGCAATACATACACCTTCGTAATTTTGTACTCTCTCTTTGTTACCCTCTTTAATTCTTACTGCAACTCTTACAGTATCCCCTGCTCTAAAATCTGGAACGTTTTTAGATTCAACTTGTGACTTCTCGAAGTTTTCAATATATTTATTTCTCATAATCTGCCCTTGCCTTGATGTAGATATCTGGTCTAAAAAACTTTGTTTTAAACAAAGATAGCTTTAGTTTAATGGACGCAATTTTACTATGGTTACCCTTTAAGAACTCTGAAATTACAATATTTTCTTTATAATTATTTGGTTTTGTGAACGATGGAGCTTCTAATAAGCTATTTTCAAAGCTCTCAACACTTAAAGAGTCGCTATTTCCAAGTACATTTGGTACATTTCTTGCAATTGCGTCGCACATAATTAGAGCACCTAGCTCGCCTCCGGTTAAAATAAAATCTCCAATACTATAGACTTCGTCTGCATAATTTTCTATTGCTCTTTCGTCAAACCCTTCGTATCTGCCACAAATTAGCGTTATAGAACTCTCTTTAGCTAATCGTTTTGCATCTTTTTGATTAAACTTTTTAGCAACTGGCGTTAAAAAAATAACTTTTGTATTTGCATCTTTAGATTTAATATCCTCTAAAGTATCTGCTAGTGGCTGCATACTCATAAGCATACCAGCACCACCACCAATTAAAGTATCGTCAACTTTATTGTGCCTATTTGTAGAGTAGTCTCTAGGATTATAATAGTTTGTTGTAATAAGTTTATCTTCAATGGCTCTTTTTAAAATAGAGTCACTAAAGTAACCATTAATAATATTAGGAAAAAGTGTAACAAAATTAAAGTTCATTAACTTGCTTCTAGAATATCTTTAGCACCTGTGGTGTCAATTGTTTTGCTATCTATATCTACACTAACTATAAAGTTAGGAATATAAGGTAACATAAAACTTTTAGGTAACCCCTCTTCTATTAACTTCGAGTTTGTGTCTATTACAAAATAGTCACCCTGCGGTAGCCTAGATATATCTTTAACTTTACCTAAAACTTCACTATTTTCTACAATATTACACCCCATTAAATCGAACCAAAAATATTGATTTTCTTTTAGATTACAATA
This sequence comes from uncultured Nitratifractor sp., assembly GCA_964517485.1. Classification (GTDB taxonomy): domain Bacteria; phylum Campylobacterota; class Campylobacteria; order Campylobacterales; family Sulfurovaceae; genus JAADEQ01. Next base: position 3,158 of record CAZFCZ010000062.1, read on the forward strand.
CTCTTTAGTCTCCTCTTCGTTAGAGTATAATTTTGTATTTGTTAAACTTTTAGCAACTTCTGGTGTATCGTAACTTTCAAATTTAATTAAACCTCTTTTGGGGTTATAGCTTTGTATCTTTAAGTCACCACGCTGAGTCTTAAAAACTCTGCCAACTTTAAATTGCTCTGGAAAGTCTGTATGAAGATTTAGTTTAAGTTCACCTTTTAATCCAACTGCTCTTCCAAGTTGAGCAATTAAAAAGGTTTTAGTCTTATGCATTCTCTTTAGCTTTTACACTAACTTTGTAGCTTGGTCCACCCTTTGGTTTACAACCAGAAATAATAGTTTTTATAGAGCTAATCATACGACCATCTCTCCCTATAACTTTACCAATATCATCTGGATGAACATATAAAAAAAGTTCGCTCAAGTTTTCATCTATCTCTACAGACTCTATAGAGATATCGTTAGGGTATTTTGCAATTAGCTTTACATACTCTACAATGAAATCTTGAACCATTAACTACTACTTACCTGTAATTTTCTTAACTCTGTCGCTCATTTGAGCACCAACGCTAATCCAGTAGTTTAATCTCTCTTCATCGATTTTAACTTCTCTGTTCTCTTTTAGTGGGTTATAGTAACCAATAGACTCTATCCAGCCACCATCTCTTCTTTTTCTGCTATCTGTTACTACTACTCTATAGAAAGGCTTCTTTTTTCTACCCATTCTTGTTAATCTAATTACTGTCATTTAGTATATTCCTTAAGGATTTTTTTAAGTGCTATGCCACTTTGGTGGCGAATATTAGCATAATTTTGTTAAAAAAAATATTAATATGGTTATAATTATACAATAAATTAAATCAAAAAGGGTTAATATGCAACTTAATGTTAAAAATTTAGAGCCATCAGAGATTTATAAATTAATATCCAATACAGTAACACCGCGCCCTATTGCTTGGATTAGCACTCTATCTAAGGAGAATATATTAAATTTAGCACCATTTAGCTACTTTACTCCTCTTAGCTCTTCGCCAGCTACTTTTTTAGTATCTATTGGACACAAAAAAGATGGAACTCCTAAAGATACACTAAGAAATTTAAGAGAAAGCAAAAAATGCTCTATAACAATTGCTACAACAAATCAGCTAAAAGATATGCATAATAGTGCAAATATCTTAGATTTTAACAGTAGCGAATTTGATGAGTATAACATTAAAAGTAAAGAGATATTAAAGGGCTATCCAGCAGTTGCTAATGACTCTAAAGTTGTACTATTTTGCAACTATCTACAAGAGGTAGATCTTAAAAACTCTAAAACTATACCAGTTATAGTAGAGCTAGAAGAGATATATATTAGCGACTCGCTTTTTACAGATAAAAGTAATCTAAAAGTAGAATTTACAAACCAAATTGCACGAGTAGGAGCAGATTATTTTGCTCTATCAGAAAAAATAGAACCTTAGTAGAGTATGCGCAAGACTACTTAAGTAGTCCTGGTGGCATACCACCTCCGCCTTGCATCTGCTTCATCATATCTTGCATCTGCTTCATACCGCCTTTTGTAGACATTTTCTTAGCCATTTTAGCAGCATTTTTAAACTGTTTTAATACTCTATTTACCTGAGTCTGGTCCAACCCAGCACCAGCAGCAATACGGCGCTTTCTAGCGTTATTTAAAAGGTCTGGATTTTCTCTCTCTTTTGGTGTCATAGAGCTTATCATCGCTTTAATTTGCTTAATCTCTTTAGAGTTATCTAGATCCATATCTCCAATTTGCTTTGCAACAGAGCTCATTCCTGGTATCATACCAATTAAAGACTTCATTGAGCCTAGCTTTTTCATCTGATCCATCTGGTCTAAAAAGTCATTAAAATTAAATTGCCCTTTTTTAATCTTTTTAGTTATCTTTTTGGCACTCTTTTCATCAATAACTGCTGATGTACGCTCCATTAAGCCTTCTAGGTCTCCAGCACCCATTAGACGGCTAACAATTCTATCTGGAATAAATGGCTCAATGTCTGGCATCTTCTCACCGCTACCAATAAATCTTAAAGGCACACCAACTTGATGCGCAACGCCCAGTGCTACACCACCTTTGCTATCGGCATCAAATTTACTTAAAACTACACCAGTAATTCCAATTTTCTCTTTAAATGTATCAGCTGTTCTAACTGCATCTATACCTGTCATGGCATCTGCAACATAGAATATCTCATCTGGGTTTGCAATATTTTTAACTCTCTGTAGCTCTTGCATTAGCTCATCATCTATTGCTAAACGACCCGCTGTATCTATAAGAACCACATCATAAAGCTCATTTTCTGCTTTAATAAGTGCTTCTTTAACTATCTCTTCTGGTTTTGCACTCTCATTAGCAACTAAATCTACCTCTATTTGCTCTGTAATTTGACGAAGCTGCTCAACTGCTGCTAATCTTTGTAAATCGGCTGCTACAATTAAAACTTTTTTCTTCTTTTGCTCTTTTAGCATAAGTGCTAATTTACCAGTAGTTGTTGTCTTACCACTACCTTGTAGTCCTGTCATTAAAACAACAGTTGGTGGCTTTGGTGCAAATACAAAACCTTGGTTTCCTTTTGCAGTTAAAATCTCTAATAGTCTTTTGCTAAGCGCATTTAAAAAGGCATCTTTACCAACACCTACAGCTTTTACATCTTTCTCTACGCTTGCAATTAACTCTTTTACAACTTTATGGTGTACATCACTCTTAAGTAGAGACTTCTTAAGCTCTAATAATGCTTTTTTTAGTGCTTTTTCATCGTCGTGAAATCTTATTTTTCCTATTGCACTTTTAAAACTCTCTGTTAGTGTATCAAACATTTACTACTCCCAAATTTACTACGGCCTAATAAGCCAAAACACTTTTTCGTTATTTTATCTATTTATATCTTTGTATATCTTTAGGCTCTTTTGCAATATATACTTTATCAAATATAACTATTTTACTAGCATGTAGCAAAATTCTCTTAGCTTTAGTTGGGCTACCATACTGCTCGTCTCCAACTACTGGGTTACCAATATGCGAAAGATGCAGTCTAATTTGGTGCGTCCTACCCGTTTTAATCTCTAAATCAATTTTACTCTTTTTACCTTGCACCATATTTGGCTTAACTATAGTAATAGCCTCTTTACCTATTCGTTTATCTATTTTAGATATCGACTTTGGGCCTTTAATAGTATGAATTGGCAAATCAATTGTCATATCTTCGTATATAACACCCTCTACCCACGCAGTATAGAACTTTTTTACCAAACGGTTTCTAAAAGCTTCGATTGCTCTATTTAAGAACTCTTCATTTTTAGCTAAAAGCAAAACACCACTGGTTTCTCTATCTAATCTGTGTATTAATTTAGCACCACTAAAGCTTGCTTCTACTTCGTAACTATCTAAAAATGCTGGTTTATTAACAACTAAAATATTCTCATCTTCTGCGATTACTGTTGCTTTACTTGGCATCTCTACACGAAAATTAGTATCTGCTGGCATTATAGCTCTTGCTATTTTTATCTTTCTGTCGCCAACATATACTAAACCTCTATCTATTAACTCTTTTGCTCTTTTACCCGATATATCTAACTGTAAGGCTAGTAATTTATATGCTTTATCTTCCACTCTCTATTTCCTTTATAAACTCTTCTAATTGTATCGTTTTTTCTACTTTAATTAACTTTATTTTACTGCTATGTCCACTAACAAACTCTACATTTGACTTTGCTACTTTAAATTTTTTTGCAATAAACTTAATTAGCTCTTTATTTGCAGCACCTTCTACTGCTGGTGCGGCAAGTCTTACTTTTATTGCATCTTCGCCATAAAGCCCTGCAAACTCGCTTTTACTCGCATTTGGCTGCGCTTTAATTTTTAAAGTACAAAAAGTGCCATCATCTTTATAAAACACTTTTTAAATCCTCTATTAATGGTGTAATATCAGATTTGCTATCTATTTT
>CAZFCZ010000063.1:0-12909 GCA_964517485.1 uncultured Nitratifractor sp.
CGAAGTTGATTTAACTTCTGTGTGGGCTATCCTAGCCCCTGTAAATCAACCGCCTCAAGAAGGTATGTTGTAGCTATCTTTAGCGTAGTTTATTACTGCATCACCAAGGTTAGCAATTTGCTCTTCGGTAAATATTGTTTCATCGAAATTTGTACATATACTTTTTAACTCTTGTACAAATGTTCCATTATCTATTAGGTCTTTCCACTCTTTTTGAGTGTGAGCTTGTGTAAACTTTTTTACATGAAGTTTATTACAAAGCTTCTTTTTAATTTTTGCAATATATAGCTTTTTACCTTTTTCAGGTTGCCAGCCAAATTTATCGCTTGCATTTGCGCTACTTGCAATTAATGCAAGGGTTGTAGCTGCAATTAAAAACTTTTTCATACTTTTCCTTTCGTAAATTTAGTCTAATTTTAATATTTTTTCTGCTAAAAACATTAATAACATAAATACTCCAATAGCTCCAAGACCAATAGCCCACTCAGTAAATGAAGGAGCATAATGAGTAATAGATGGTGCTAGTTGATATTCACCTGTCTTCATTAGTTGCTTAGGTACTACTTGTGCAGCTTCTACAACATTTATTCTTGCTGCCATTAGGCCAATTAGACCAAGCACAGAAGCCATACAGAACATACCAATTTTCTCTTTAGAACCCCAAATAGCAATAACTAGTGGAATTGCTACTCCTAAAAGTAGCTCGAATAACCAAAAGCTAGGGCTACTAAATATTGTATTTATAACTTCTACTTTTCCTGGTACACTACCATATACTCCTGTTAAGAACTTAATTAGATACATAATTAAAAGTAAAGATGCAATAGCAATTGCAGCCTCTTTTAGTAGTAGTACTCCTGCTTTAAAGCTATCTTCTTTAATAAAGAATTTTGCAATTATACTAAATAAGAAAATTCCACCTAAGATTCCACTTAATAAGAACTCTATTGGATAGAAAACTCCAGTAGTAAAAGGATTGTTATTTAGTAAACCAAAAATTGAACCTGCTGTTAAAATTGATGAGTTTGCAAAAATAAGTGCCAACATAGAGCATAGTTTTGCTTTTTTACCCATAGAGTAAGCAATAAATGTAACAGCAGTAAATAGCATAGTTAATGGGTAAAATACTCCAAGCCAAAATAGCGCAGAAGTAGGGTGTCCACTAAGTGCAGTATAAATTACCATCGTAACTGGATGCCCAATCTCTAGTAAAAATACTGCAAAACCTGCAACTAATGCCAGTAGCCCAAAAACTAATGCTCTTTTTGCAATAGGTTTAAGTGCTTTTATATCGAAAAATATTGCACTTGCAGCTATTGCTATAGTTCCCATAGATAGTGCTACAAAAAACTCATAAGCTGAAACTAAAAATCCCCATGGGTGAACTCTAGTTGTATTAAATGCGTGGTGGCCATGTTGTACAAAGCCAAAAACGCCATATAGGTATACTCCAATAAGCGCAAGAGACGCAATTATAAAGAGCGAATTAATTCCACTAAAATCTGGTTTTAAAGAGATTTTATCTCTTAAAGGTATTATATCTTTTAATGCCATCTTGCACTCCTTATAGTAGATAGAATAGTTTAGGTTTAGTTCCAAGGTGCTCTTTAAGACTAAAGTGCTCTCTTTTTCTTAGAACTTCGCTAATTTCACTATTTGGATCATCTAGATCACCAAAAATACGAACTTTTGTAGGGCAAGTATTTTGACAAGCTGTAGTTGTTTCGCCACGAGCCAATCTTGTATCGCTACAGAAAGTACATTTATCTACTGTCATAGTTCTATCGTCTACATATCTTGCATCCTAAGGACATGCATTCATACAGTAGCTACATAAAATACATTTATCGCTATCTACCATAACAATTCCACCATCTGCAAAATATGTTGCATTTGTTGGGCATACCTCTTGACATGGTGCATCTTCGCAGTGCTGACACTGAGAAGGCATAAATGCAGCAGACTCAACACTTAAATTTGGCCATACGCCATCTGGTGCGTTACCTCCTACCCAAATTCTATGTTTATCTGCACCTAAAAGTACGCCATTTTCCTCTTTACATGCTACTTCGCATGCTTTACAGTTAATACAGTTTTTATAATCTAATGCCATTGCATATCTTGCCATGATTACACCTTTCTAACATCTACTATTGTTGCATGCATTGCTGCAGCACCAAAGTATGGTTCTATAATATCTTCGATAATCATATTATCTGCAGCACCATTATTGTGCGCTAGAGTTAAGTCGTCGCTACTTGCACCAAACCCGTGTACAAAGAATAGGTTATCTGGACCAATCTTTTGTGTTGGATAAGCTTTAATTTGTACTTTTCCAATTTTAGAGCTTACTTCTACAGTATCTCCAAACTTAATGCCTCTGTCTTTTGCTACATCAGAGTTAATCCATAAGTAGTTCTCTGGTATTAAATCTAAAAGCATTGCATTGTTTTGAGTGTTGTTTTGTGTAAATTGTGCATGACGACCAGTAATAAATTTAAATTTACCTTTAGGTGTTTTTACATATAGTTCATCTCTCCATGTTGGCATAGGGTCTAGACCTTTTGTTGCCATATTTGGTAGAGTAAACTCTATCTTTCCACTAGGAGTTGGAAATTTACCTTTTTTTGTTGAGTAGAATTTTTTACTCTCTGGATAGTATTCGAACTCGTTAGCACCTTTTTGTTTAAAGAATTTATCCATATTTGGATAGAACACACCCTTTTCTCTAAGTGTTTTCCAAGCTTCTTCGCCCCATTTACTAACTACTTGATGCTCATTTACATGCTCTTGATCTGGTAAGTGTAGCCAATCTACTAGGTTATGACCATTCTTTTCGTAGAACTCTTCTTCTTGCTCTTTGCTCATACCAGCAATTTTTTGCTGAATTACACTATCGTGTTTTTTAGCAATTTCCCACATTGGCTTGCTAATTTTTTCTGCTAAGCCTTTCATGATTGCATAAACTGGTTTAGTCTCATACATTGGATCTATTACTTTTTGTCTTAGTGCAATAGATGGTGTTGTACCACCATAAGTTTTAACAGGGTCTTCGCGCTCTAGGTATGTACATTCTGGAAGTACAACATCACTCATCATTACTGTATCGCCTGGCATAATATCTATTGTAACTACTAAGTCTAACTTTTCAAACATTTTACGAGTTTTGTTAATATTTGGTAGGTTTAGCATTGGGTTATGTTTATAGATAAACATACTTCTTACAGGATATGGTTTGCCCTCTAATACAGCCTCTCTAAACCCTATCCAAGTACCAGTACTACCTACAATAGCAGCTTTGTCGTAGTCTGCTCTATCTTTTGTAGTAGAGTAAACAGGAATATTAGTTCCATGCTTTCCAAGTGGCAGTTTTTTACCAAAAATAATACCACCTTTAGTATCAATTCCACCACCTAGTGCGCTAAATATAGCTTGTGCACGACGAAGTTGGAAGTCTTGTTGACTAAATGTAGAACGACGACCTTGATAATAAATTGCTCTAGGAGCTGCTGCCATAAAGTCTCTTGCAATTTTTTTAATTGTATCTGCTTTTACGCCAGTAATTTTTTCTGCCCATTCAGGAGTGTATTTTTTGCTAATAATATGATTTTTGTACTCGTCGAAGCCTTGTACATTATTTGCTACAAACTCTTTATTATATAGCTCTTCGGTTAGTGCCACATAAGTTAAAGCTAAAACAAATGCTAAGTCGCTACCTGCATTAATTGCTACCCACTCGTCAGATTTAGCTGCTGTATTTGTAAATCTAGGATCAACACATATAAGCTTTGCGCCACGACCTTTTGTTCTTTTGAAAATATCCATAGTATCTGGTGTTACAATAGCTTCTGCACGGTTTGCACCAGCCATAATAACATACTCTGCATTTTCAAAGTCAACAGAAGCATAGCTACCTATTGTTAGTGTGTATCCACCAATTGTTGTTGTTAAGCAGATAGTTCCGTGGTTTACAAAGTTTAATGAACCAAACTTACACTTCATCCAGTTTTGGAAAGTATGCTCAGCCATACCCTCTCCAGCACAATAACCTATAGTAGAGCGATTGTTTTTCTCTTCGTCCATTATTTGGCTTAAGCCCTTAAAGTGCTCTGTACCGTTTAAGATAGCCTCGTAAGCTTCTTCCCATGATACTCTTTTAAACTTACCTTCACCTCTTTTTCCTATTCTTATCATAGGATACTTTAGACGATCTGGATCGTAAAGTGCCTGAATACCTGCATTACCCCTTGCACATAGCATGTTTCTAGACTTTGGAAACAGAGGGTTTGGATCTAGTTTAGTAACTATACCATCTTCTACTCTTGCTACTGCTGCACACTTATTTACACAGATTTCGCAAAGAGTAGGTACCTCTTTAGCTTTGCCTTTGCCAGTTTTAGTTGTAACACTACTTGGCATGCCCGGGGCACTACTACCTTTGTGTTCACCATGGCTAGCGATTAATCCAGATGTAGTAGCTACACCTGCACCAGCGATAGTCATAGTTACACTGCCCTGCAAAAATTTGCGTCTGGAAATTTGAACTTCCATCTACACTCCTTCCTTTTTAATTCGATAAACATTATATGTTACATAAGTTTTACTTAATATGAATTTATGATTTTATAAATAAGAAGTACTAATAATATAATGAATAGTCATTCGTATATATTCTACACAAATAATTATTATAAGTTATTATAAAGGTAGATAGTATTACCAAAAGTTATATTATTATTAACTTTTGGTAATACCCATAGTGTCTCTATAGTTGGTGGAGTTTGAGGTAAGATTCCATCGCCATCACTAAAGTAGATTAAAAATTTAAAATCTTCGTTTAAATTTTCTAAGTATTTAAATACTGGTCTAAAGTCTGTAGAACCACCACCTTTAACTTTTTTGTGTATTGGTTCTAAAGGGGTTATTCTTGTTATATTTTGTATTTTATAATCACACTCAATAAGCTCTATTTCATAATTTAAGAAATTTTGCATTATATACTCTATTTCGGTAAAAAAAGTATTTAATTCGTTACTGTTAATAGATGCAGAAGAGTCAATAGCAATGGCAATTTTTAATTCACTACTACTTATAGATGGTAATGCAACACCACGATAAAGATGTTTCTTATTGCTAGGATACATGCTGTAATCAATTTTAGCATGATAGTTAATGTAGTTAAAAAGAAGCTCCTTCCACGATATTCTATTTTTCTTTGTAACCTCTACTACTCTATCTAAATTAGTAGGTATTTCACCACTTTTTTCTAATTTAGATGTAACTTGTTCTATAAATTGCTCTATCTCTTTGTTTGTATATTTACTTTTTTTATTTTTTTCAGCACTATCTTCTTGTGTATCTTTTTCGTCAAGCTCATCTATTAAAATATGGTAGATATCTTCTGTACTTAAGTTATGAAACTGCTCACTATAGTTAGATAGAGGGTGTAGTTTAAAGCCATTTTCTATAAGTAAAGAGTTAATTGCATAATCGCTAGCTAGTTGCCATATGTTACTTTTTTTATTTATGCCTCTATCGCTGTGGTGAAGTACTAGCTGCAAAGAAGCATTTGCTATTATAGATGACACTTCGTCGATATTAAGTGCATCAAGGTATTCACTATTATACTCTAGTGTATCGTTATAATATGCAATACCCTTAATTTTGTTATTCTGTTTTAGTTCTACTTTTGTTGAACTTAAGCCAAAAAAAGGTTTCTCTAGCATAAGCTTTGTAATTGCTTTAGAAATTTTTGGGTGCATTTACTACTCCAAAAGATAGGCAAATTTTTCTACCCAATCTTCCCATGCAGCGCACTCCTCTATAGTTATATTTGCTTGTTGCATATCTTTTATAAACATTACGCTAAACTCACTTGGTAGCTTTAAAGAGAATCTAATAGCATTATCTACTTGCTCTTTAGTAGATTTTTTTACTCTGCTAACAAGAGCAGATATTAGTGCAAATAGCACTTCGCTATCATCTGTTAACTCTACCTTTTTCGCGTTTAATATGTCATCTATGTTTGGAAGTTTTGTTATAACTTTTTTAAAGTTTATAAACTCTATAGCTATATCTGTGCCTATTGCCCCTTGAATTGTCTCTAAAAGTGTATTTGCACTTATATTTGCTTTTAATATGCTATCTACATACTCCCAGCTTCTTGGTGTTGCAAAAGCTTTTTCGTTTTTTGTTGCATCAAAGTTAAATAGATACTCTTGCTTATTATTTAAAAAGGCAATAATTGTGCTATCTATTGAGTTATTGTATGCCCAGCTTTTCCAGTCGTTAAAGCTTATATCTAGTGTTAAATGTATAAATCTATTAGCAAGAGGAGATGGCATTTTATATACAACAGCTCTATCTGTCTCTAAATTACCTGCTGCTACAATTGCCCAATTATCTGGTAGTATGTAGTCACCGATTTTTCTATCTAATACTAGTTGGTATGCTGCAGCTTGCACACTTGGTGGTGCAGAGTTTATCTCGTCTAAAAATAGTACTCCACTTGCACTGTCATCTTTGGGTAAAAAGTTTGGTTGTGCCCATACTGCTTCGTTACTGCTACTATTGAAAAATGGTATACCTTTTAAATCGGTTGGGTCTAGTAGTGATAGCCGTAAATCTATAAACTCTAAATTTTTCTCTTTTGCAATCTGTTTTATTATAGATGATTTACCAATACCTGGGCTTCCCCATATAAAGGTTGGTATTTTACTATCTATTAAAGATTGTAGCGTATTTTTTAGCTCTAATGGTCTCAAAATTTCTCCTATATAGGCACTTTTTTAGATACTTTATCTAAAAATTTTGAATTTTTGCTCATAATTTGTAAAAGTTGGTTATCTAATTTAAAATAGTCTAGATATTCATCTTTTAAGTTACTATTTAGTGCAAGTGCTCTATTTACCTCTATGTTATCTTTATTAAATAGTTCATCTATTATATATGATGGTGTATTTGGATTTTTTGCTATATTTAAAATTAAATCGTTAGTGGCACTTTTGTAAATCTCTTCTAAGATATTAGGTGAAGTATTTGGATTTTGTGTAATATTGTAGAAAATATCTTCTTTATATTTAAGGTATAGGTTAGTTAGTGTGCTTTGTTGTAAAAGAGAGTTTTTAGATAGTTCAATATCTAGCTCTTTACTTATATTTATAAGATTATCTATTACCTCTTTTATGTTTGGGTTTGATGCTAAATATATGTAGTAGTTACTCTTTATTAAACTTAAATGTCTGCTGCTTATAGGTTGGCTCTTTAGTAGTGATTTAACTATATCGGTATCTTCGCTTAAGAGTAATTTAAAGAGTTCTATATCTAAATTGGTATTGGTTGAAAGAGCTTGTTTTATCTCTTTTGTTGCTCTGTTGTATATTGTAAGCTGAGAGTTAAAATCTATAGCAGGGTTAATTGCTAATAACATATCGTATCTATGTGATTTTAAAGATAGAATATGCTTTATTAAATCTTTTGATATATATGGATTTAGAGCAACAAACTCCTTTAAATTTTTTGGTTTCCACTCTTGATGTTTTTTAGCTTTTATTTCGTAGTTTGGCATATTAAATATAGCCTCTAGAGCATCTTTGTTTGTGGTTGTTAGTGTAATCTCTATAAGTGTAGCAGGAGAGTGCGCAATATCGGTATGGTTAACTTGTGTAAGTGGTTTATAAAATCTGTTTATAAAGCTTAAGGTTACATCTCTGTTGTTGTTGGTATCAAATAGACCTTCAAAGTTGTAGTTATATAGTTTAAATAGTTTTAAGTATAGATCATTATCTATAGCCTCGCTCTTTAAAAAAGAGATAACTCTATCTTGGTTGTTACTAAGCTTTAATGACATTAAAAGTGCATTTGGTTTAATAGATTTAGCATAAAAGCTTTCAAACTCTATAAGAGTACAATCTGGAATATTTTTATTATATAAAGAGTATGATTGCTCCTCTTGAATTGGGTTTAGTATTGAACTTAAAACAACAAGTGCTATATCTTGAGTATCATTGTATTTTGTTGCAAATTCAAAACCAAGCTCTTTTGTAAATTTTTTTAAGTCGTCTTGCATAATATGCAAAAAATTACCTAAAAATAGTACTGTTTTATTTTTGCTATTTTTTAGTATTGTCTCTATTTTATTCATAAGCTAATACTATTTAAAAAAGCTTAGCCTAAAATAAAATATGATGCAGTTGCAAAAATTATTAAAAAAGGAAGTCGCATTAATATTATGCCAATTTGGTTTCCTATTTGGCATGATGTACACTGTTTATACTTTTTAGCTTCGTATTGCGCATAAAAGAAAAATCCAATAAGTAGAGCTATAACACCAACTGTAGCATACTTATCGTAACTATACCAGCTCTCTAGCGTATCTTTTGAGATATTAAATAGTGGAAGTACAAGAGAAACAAGCATAAAGAAGAGAAGTTTATCTACAACACTAATAAAGTAATCTTTTTTGCTATCTGTTGGACATATAGCAGAGTCGATATCTGGCATATGCCCATCGCCTGCTAGTGCCTTTATTGCTTGTTCTTTTTGGGCTGGGTGTAGCCTATCTATTAAAGAAGTATTAAATGTCCAGTCTATCATTCTAGAGAAAACTGCTGCCTCCTCTTTTGTATTAATAGTTTTTGTAACTGTACCATCTTTTGTATCGTGTACAATACTTAAGTTTTGGTATCTACCTATATTTATTGGTTTATTAAAAAAGTAACTGCACTCTTCTGTAGAGTTAAATGGTTCGCTTTGTCTTATAATTCTAGCGTTAACATATGGTATGTATGTATCGTTCTCTTTTATAATAAATATCTGAAAAGCCTGACCAATTTGTATTGCACTAAGAGCCTCGAGTTTGTGGTATGTTGCGGTGTCTATTAAATTATCTAAAAGCTCCTGATACTCTTTGTTAAAGCCTCTAATTGGCCCAGCATTTACATTTACGCTATCGTCTGGATATTTTTTTAACTCTTTTATCATTCTTGGACCTTTAGATATTTTATATTTTCTAAGTAAACCTTAAATTTAAAATAAGATTCAAAAGTTCTATACTTTAAATTATAAAATAGAACCAAAATTACACTACATAAATTAAAATATAATTTGGGTTTTATTTTAGGTGCTATTTAGCTGAAGTCTTTTTGTATATAGGCACAAAAGTGCCTATAAGGTTTAGTGACTCTTTTGAACCACTATAATCATTTTTATATTGATTACTAAGAATCTTAAAAATTGAAAAATTACACAAGTTCTCAATTTTCTTGCAAATTTACCTGGGATCATAGTTAATGCAAACTGATCTTTTTCGAAATTCATCTCTTCTTGTTTCATTATTTTTCCTTTCTATACTTTTTTTGATTATTCTGGAATTAAAGTCCAACCTGGCTTAAGTTTTGCTTTCCAAATAAATAGGTGGTGTAGGATATGCTTAATCCAGTGACCTGCAAGTCCAATCTCTCCGAATGTATAGTCTGTATCTCTACCAGTTCCTGGATACTTTTCGAAATCTGGAACAACTGGATATACTGTCATAGCTGCTGCTTGACCACTAAATACACCTTTACCTGCACTTGCAACACAAGCCGCACCCATCTCTGCCATAGATGCTTCATGTAGATGTGCACTATCGCCTTTTTTAATTAAATCGCATACAGAGTGTGCAACAGCTTTACCAATAATACCACTTGGCATACCAGTTCTTGGTGGAGTAGGGTTAATTGGTGTACCATTTGGTGATTTAGCTGGCTTAGAGATAATATGTGGAGGTGCAAATGCAATACCTGCTGCAAATATATTGCTATAATCTGGGTTTTGATAAGTTCTTGGCCAGTCACTTGCTTTCCACTCTTCGTAAGGTTTTGCAGTATAATCAGCATCAACTTTCATAAATCCGTTAGGAGCAAATAGTTTATCTGTTATGTCGCTACCATCTTTACCATAAGCTTTAAGCCCAACACCACTAAATGGTGGAATTAACATTGCAAAATCAAATGTCTCTTCGCCAGTGCTACCATCTAGAAGTTCGTACTCTAATTTACCTTCTTCTACTTTATTAACATGTGCTCCAATTAGCCACTCTACATTTCTTTCTGCATATAGAGACTCTGCAAATAGTTTAGAAGATACTACATATCCACCAACTTTCATATGCAATCCACCCATACCAAAGTCGCCTAAGAATGCTTCGTTAGATATCCACTTAATCTCTAAGTTATCTCTTACGCCAGCTTTTTTAGCTTCGTGCTCGATATTGAAAATATACTCAAATGCTGCACCTTGGCATGTACACATACCGTGTCCTGTACCAATTAGTAGTTTTTGTTTAGTAGTTTTTGCTTTTTCAAAAACATTCATTAGTTCGCTATGTGCATGAGCTGCGTGATCAGCAGTACATACAGAAACTGTATGAGCTCCCAGTTGTCCATTGCCATCACCCAAACCTGGAGTTGCATCGAAGTTTAGTTTTGGACCAGTAGCATTTACTAGGTAGTCATACTCTAGCTCTTCTGTTTGTCCCTCTTTATCTTGACCTGTGTATTGTATAGTAATATAAGGCTTATCGCTACCCTCTTTACCGTCTGGATGAATAGATACAGCTAATGCTTGTCTAAAGTCTATTCCTGCATTACCATATACTGGTGCTAGTGGGAATATAACATCCTCTTTTTTCATCTGTCCAACACCTACCCAGATGTTAGATGGAATCCAGTTCCAATTTGAATTTGGTGTTACTACCACCACTTCGTGCTCTTTTCCAAGCCATTTTCTGGCAAATGTTGCTGTTGTATGTCCTGCAACACCACCACCCATAACTATTAACCTAGCCATGTTACTCCTTTATAAAATAAGATATTCCGATTGTATTATAAGTTTTATTAAATTTATATGAGTATAATTGATAAAAAAATTGAATTTTATATTTAAAATGTAATTGCTACTTTTGGTTACTATTATAAGATTAAATATATGTTTAGTTATAAGGAATATTTATGATAAAGATTATAATTTATACACTATTGATAGTTTTATATTTAAATGCTAGCGATTTTCATCGCTCTATTAGCTCTTCGCCAAATAGAGTTAATCCACTTTTGGCAACCGATAGTGCAAGTAGCGAAATAGCTAATTGGATATTTAATGGTTTGGTAAAATTTGATAAAGATGCAAATATAGTTGGCGATTTAGCAAAGAGTTGGAACTTTGAAGATAATAGAACTTTAATATTTAAATTAAGAGAAGATGTATTATGGCACGATGGCTCTAAATTTAGTGCTAAAGATGTGCTTTATACATATAATTTACTAAACTCTAAAAATATTACAACTGCATATAGTAGCGATTTTAAAGAGGTAAAGAGTGTAGAGGTTATAGATAATTTTACTCTAAAAGTTGTATATAAAAGGCCATATTTTAAGGCGTTATCTATTTGGATGATGGGCATTTTGCCTAAGCATTTGTGGGAAAAAGAGAAAAATCCAATGCAAAGTAGGTTAAATAAGTTTGCAATTGGTACTGGCGCATACAAAATGACAAAGCCTTTTGAGGTTAATAAAAAGATAGAGCTAATTGCAAATAGTAACTACTTTGATGGCAAGCCAAATATTAAAAAAATTATATACCACTATGTTGGCGATAGTGCTACAGATTTTTTAATGCTAAAGTCGAAACAGCTAGATATTGGTGGTTTAACACCACTACAAGTTAGTAGGCAGTTAGATGCAAATTTTAAGAAGAGTTTTAATATATACGAAAGACCATCTAATGGCTATACATATTTAGGGTTTAATTTGCGAAGAGAGCCATTTAATAATAAAAAGGTAAGAGAGGCAGTCGCATTAGCTATTGATAAACAAGAGCTTATAGATTTGCTCTTTTTCTCGCATGGTAAAGAGTGTTATGGCCCATTTATGCCAGATACTTTAGTTTACCCTAAAAATTTTGAGCCAGTTAAGTATAATAGAGAAAAGGCAAAAAAGCTATTAAAAGAGCTTGGCTTTAGCAAAGATAAACCTCTAAGATTTACAATAACTACAAACTCTAATAACGATATTAGGGTAAAGGCTGTAGAGATAATTCAGCAACAGCTTTTAAAGGTTGGAATAGAGGTAAAAATTAGGGTAATGGAGTGGCAGGCGTTTTTAAATACGGTTGTTTTTCCTAGAGAGTTTGATGCAGTGGTTTTAGGCTGGAGTTTGGGCTTAATACCAGATGCGTACTCGATTTGGCATAGCAAAAGCGATAAAAAGGGTGGCTTTAACTTTGTTGGCTACCACAATAAAAGGGTAGATACTCTAATAGATAAGGGCTCGTCGCAAGTAGAGCCAAAAGAGTTTGCTAAAACTTATAGAGAGATATTTAAGCTAATTGCTAACGATAAGCCTTATATATTTTTGTATATTCCAAACTCTATTAGTGTAGTAAGTAAAAAGGTAAAGGGCGTAGAGCCTTCGGTTATTGGAATAGAGCACAATTTTATAAAATGGAAAGTAGATTAATGAATAAAGTAATATTATTTGATTTAGATGGAACACTAATAGACTCTACAGAGGCGATACTAGAGTCGTTTAAGAGAAGTTTTGAGTATTTTAATACAAGCGCACCAAAACAAGAGGATATTTTGCCACAAATTGGATATCCGCTTTTTGATATGTTTGTAAACTTGGGTGTAAGCAAAGATATAGCGCAAGATTATGTAGTGCAGTATAAAGAGTGTTACAAAACTTTACATATAGAAAAGACGCAACTACTAAGTGGAGCAAAAGAGGCCGTAGAGCTAGCTTATAGAAGTGGCGCAACTCTTGGCGTGGTAACTACAAAGACTGGTAAATACTCTATAGAGCTACTAGAGAGCTTTGGTTTAATGCACTATTTTTCTGCGTTAGTTGGTAGCGAAGATGTTACAAAACA
>CAZFCZ010000064.1:0-15303 GCA_964517485.1 uncultured Nitratifractor sp.
TTGTTCCAAACTTAACTATTGGCCCAGTTGTTGTAGAAGCAGTTGCAAAAGCAGCTACAAAGCCACTAGATATTCATTTAATGGTAGAAGACAATAACTTTTTTGTAGATCTTTTTGCCCCACTTAAGCCAAAATATATAAGCTTTCATATAGAGAGCGAGCGCCACGCAAACAGAATGGCTAATAAAATTCGCTCTTTAGGCATTAGCCCAGCTGTAGTACTAAATCCTCACACTCCAATAGAGTCTATAGAGTACCTAATAGAGCATGTAGATATGGTTTTATTAATGAGCGTAAACCCAGGCTTTGGTGGGCAAAAATTTATACCATCGGTTGTAGAAAAAGCTACAAAATTAAAAGAGCTAATTCTAAAAAGAAACCCAGAGTGCTTAATTCAAATAGATGGTGGCGTAAGCGACAAAAATATAGAGCTTCTTAAAAATGCCAGTGTAGATGTAGTAGTAGCAGGTAGCTATGTTTACAACAACCCAAATGGCATTAAAAGTGCAATAGATAGTCTAAGAGTTTAAATGAGAGTAAAAATTTGTGGCTTAACAAACTACGACGATGCAATGTACGCAATCGAAGCTGGAGCAGACGCTTTAGGCTTTGTATTCTACCCAAAATCGCCTAGATACATAAGCTACGAAGCTTGTGCTAAAATTATTAGCAAACTACCACCATTTATTACAAAAGTTGGGCTTTTTGTAGAAAACACAACAAAAGAGATAGAGCACTACTCTAAAGTAAGCGGTATCGATATTGCACAAATTCACTTTAGTGTAACACAAGAGTTTTTAGATAGCATTAACTTTAAAACCCTACCAGTAATTAGAGCAAAATCTCAAAAAGATATAGAGCAATTTAGCAACTACAAACTTGTAGATGCCTACTGCGAAGCATACGGTGGCAGTGGCAAACGCCTAAATTTAGAGTGGTTTAAAAACCAAGACAACTCTAAAACAATAATTGCAGGTGGGCTAACCCCAGACAATTTAACACAACTTAGTGGCTACAACTTTTGGGGTGTAGATGTAAGTAGTGGCACCGAGGCTACTAAAGGCAAAAAAGATTTTAAAAAAGTAAAAGAGTTTATAGACAATGCAAAGCATATTTGAACCACTAACCGCATCTTTTAGAAAAAACAGTGGCTTTTTAGATTACGACAGATTCTACTCTATTGTAAAAAAGCACACTAAACTAACCGAAGATGTATATACAATTGCCCTACTTCTGCAAGCTTCTGGCTACCCAATCGAAGAGAAACTAAATGGCTACTTTTTTAAGCCAATGCAAACTTTGTACAAAGAGCAAGAGTATGTAATTATAGATATAGAGACAAACGGCTCTAAACCAGGGCGCTCGCAAGTTATAGAAATTGGTGGAGTAAAAATTAAAAATGGCAAAATTATAGATAGAATCGATACGCCAGTTCACTGCAGCTATATTCCTCAAAATATTATAGACTTAACTGGTATTCACCCAAAAGACTTAGTTAACGCCCCAAGCCGCAAAGAGGCACTAATAAAACTAAAAGAGTTTATGGGCGATGCTGTGTTTGTAGCCCACAATGTTGGCTTTGACTACACATTTATAAGCGCGTCGTTTAAACGCTTTGGCTTAGGGTGTATTGGCAATATGCGCCTATGCACAATAGATTTAGCTAGACGAACAATAAAAAGCGACAAATACGGCCTAGCAGGACTATGCGAAACTCTAAATATAGATATGCAATCCCACCACAGAGCCTACTCAGACGCCCTATGCTCATGGAAAATAATGCAACACTCCCTAAAAAACCTACCCCCACAAATAGAAACCACTGACGAGCTAATACAATTTTCTACATCATCAAAAAAAGAGCGCAAAGCTAATAGTAGCAAGTAGATATAGACTTTACAAACTAAAACTACAAGCTAGTAGCAAAGAAAGCACACAAGCAACACCTTTAACCTTCGCTCTTTTTGCTATTTACAGCTACACAAACTCTTTAGCAACAACATTGCCTATTTTTTTATGTTGAGAGTAATACTCTTGTACGAAATTAATTAAATCACTATTTTTTGGTAGATAAATTGCATCTTCTTTGGTTGTAAATAGGTTTAAGAAATTGCTTGCGTCTTCTTTGTTTAGGTACATTTTTGCTAGCTCTTTGTAGGCTAGTTGATATATTTTTTTAAAGTTGTCGTAGTTTTGGTAGTTTATTTTTACCATACCGTTATTTAGCTCTATTAATTTGCTCTCGTATAGTAGCTCTAGGTGTATTAAGCCTTCGCAGTAGTATGGTAGTACTTCTCCTACTTCTCGCCACGCCATAAGAGATATAGCTCTACTTACAATATCGTCTATAAAAGGCTCTTTAAGCTCCTCTTGCTCTTCTTGAAAGAACGCCATAATACCGCCTGTTGTTGCTTTAAACTCTTCTATATTTTTAAATTGACCTTTTTTATTCATTGCCACTTCGGTGTCGCTATCTATCCACAATATATGCCCAAATTCGTGCCCTATTGTACTAATATCGTACACTTTGTTCCATAATTGTGGGTTTTCTTGTAAAATCTTTTGCTGTTTTTGAATAAAATCTATACCAAAAGTATCTACATACAACTGCATTATTGGTTTTGCTTTTTTGCCCTCTCTAACAAAGTCTATATAAGCAAAAATCTTTTTACCTAACTCACTACTTACCTCTTCGTCGTTTGGTACAACTTGAGCTGAGAAGAGCCCATTTAGCTCTGCACCATAATATAGCATAGGTTGGCCAATATAAAGTTGCGCTCTATCTACTTGTAGTAAATTTTTTGCTATTACTTTTTGAGCATCGCCACCAAACTCTTTTGCAAGCGTGTTTGCCATCTTTTTTAAATTATTTTTTGTAGAAGAGCCCTTTTGCATTCTTGGGTTAATTACTCTTAGATCCCACTCTAGAGCTACTGCTTTTCTATATTTATCTTCGTAGTACTCTAGCGGGTGTCCAACTTGTAGGGGTGTTGTTATTTGCATCCAAGCTCTATCTACATCGGCCCATAAAGATACTAAATTGTCAACTTTTGTGTGTAAAAATGCCTCTTTTATTGCTAAAAAGTAGTTTATCCACTCTTGCTTTTGGTTATATACACTATCTTCTAGCTTCTGCAAAATGCCAACTAAAACATCTATCTTTTCTGATATCTCTATAACCTCGTGTGCAAAAGCATCTGAGTATGATAATCTTTTATATTTACCATTTTCGTTTACTAAAACCGAGTAGCATCTATCGGCTATTTTACCGTTTTTACAATCTAATAGCTCCTCGTTTTGAAGCATCTGAAAAATCTTATCTTCATCACCGTTAAATAGCTCGAAAAGCTCTCTGTTTACACCATTTATAATGTGTGCACGCCATCTGCTTTGCCACTTTGTAAAGCTTTCGCCAATGCTATGAACACCGCTTATAATAGTTTGGTAAAAAGGCGTAAGTAGGTTGTTTTCTTCTACAAAAGTTATTAAGTTCTCGAACCTCTCTAGGTATCTTTTGGCATTAAAATTGTAAGCAATCTCTAGCTTTGCATCTATTTGCTCTTGTGAAAAACCTTGCTGCTTAAGCAGATTCTCTAGCGAGTCTTCTCGTAAGTTTATTAGATATGTTAA
Source organism: uncultured Nitratifractor sp. (assembly GCA_964517485.1). Taxonomy (GTDB): domain Bacteria; phylum Campylobacterota; class Campylobacteria; order Campylobacterales; family Sulfurovaceae; genus JAADEQ01. Next base: position 3,631 of record CAZFCZ010000064.1, read on the forward strand.
CGACGCAACTGTAGCCTCTTTTGAACTCTTTATTCCAACTTCATCTAAAAAACTATCTACCAGCTCTTTTGCCTCTTTGTGCTCTATCTCTTTTGCTAAGTTAAAATAGTTATTTTGCTTCTCTTGCTCGCTACTTAGTTTGTCGTAAATTTTTTGTATATCCTCTAAAAACTGCTCTTTAGTACTCACTGTATCTCCTTAGCATATCTATAATTGGCTTTGCTAGTGTTAGTGCTTTATAGCGGTGTGATATCTCTTTTTTTACAGAAGCATCTAACTCACCAAGTGTATTACTAAAACCATCTGGTATAAAAATTGGGTCGTAACCAAAGCCACCATCGCCTCTTGGGGTTACAATAGCCTCGCCGTGCATCCAGCCATGCACTACATACTCGCCCCACTTACTAACAATAGCAATAGCAGCGCTATAGTGGGCTTTAGAGCTACTTAAATTAAGCTCTTTTAAGCTATCTACTGCCTTTTGTAGATTATCTTTATCGTTAGCACCCTCTCCTGCAAATCGTGCAGAGTATATCCCTGGCTTGCCACCTAGTGCGTCTATGCTTATACCGCTATCGTCAGATATTACAATATAATCTTGCCCTAATTTGCCGTAGATATCTCTTGCTTTAATAAGAGCATTTTTTGCAAAACTATCACCATCTTCTACAATTTCGAACTCACCTAAAAGTTCGAAATATGGCGTTATTTTCTCTTGTAAAATAGTTTCGAACTCTTTTAGCTTACCCCTATTACCACTTGCTATTACAACTTTTAACACTCTTAAACCTCTTTTTTATTATAATGGTTATATAATCGCAAAATAATTATATCATAAAAGGTTAATAATGAAACAAATTATAGCCAAAGTTTGGCATTTAAGTTTAATAATTGGTTTAAGATTTTTAGGTCTATTTATAGTAATGTCGGTACTTTCTGCTTACGCTCTAAACCTACCAGGGGCTACACCTACACTTGTTGGGCTAGCAGTTGGTGGGTATGCACTTACACAAGCAGCATTGCAAGTTCCATTTGGAATACTAAGCGATAAAATTGGCCGAAAAAGTGCAATTGTAATTGGGCTTATAATATTTGGGGCTGGCTCTTTAATTGCAGGTAGCGCTGATGATATTTACACACTTTTAATAGGGCGTTTTTTACAAGGTGCAGGAGCAATTGGCTCTGTAATTATAGCAATGATAAGCGACCATGTAAAAGAAGAAGAGAGAGCCCACGCTATGGCAATTATGGGTATGGTAATAGCACTTGCCTTTACTGGTGCAATGGTGTTTGGTCCAATATTTGGTAGCATGGGTGGCGTGCCTTTACTATTTAACTTAACAGCAGGTATGGCATTTTTTTCTATAATTTTACTCTATACAATTGTTCCAAATCCGCCTAAAATTACGCACTCTTTCTCTGAAGACGAAGCAAAAGTAGCATCGGTATTTAAAGATGCCGATCTTAAAAGAATGTATATTACATTCCTTTTCCATAGCTCGACAATGGCTATTGCTTTCTTCTTAATTCCAATGGTTTTAAAAAACAACTTCCATCTGCCACTTAATGAGTTTTGGAAGGTGTACCTACCAGCTGTAATTTTAGGAATTATTGCAATGGGACCAGCAGCAGTATTTGGCGAAAAGTACAACAAAGGTAAGCAGATTTTCTTAATATCTATTGCAGTTATTGCTGTAGCATTTATACTTATGGGCTTTGCTAATACACTATGGCTATTTGGTGTTGGGGTGTCGCTTTTCTTTATTGGATTTAATATGTTCGAGCCACTACTACAAAGCTTTGTAAGTAAGTTTGCAAAAGCTCATCAAAAAGGTGCTGCACTTGGCGTAGCAAATACATTTGCGTATGTTGGTATGGGGCTTGGTGCAACACTAGCTGGTAAAATATTCGAAGTTAGCAATGTTTCTGGCGTTGCAATTGCTGTTTTAGTAGTATCTATTTTTTGGGCAATTTGGATTGCAGGTATGCGAAACCCAGGGCTTCGTGCAACTGTATATTTAGATAAAAACTTTTACGATTTTAACAAACTAGCAGATCTAAAAGCACAAAAAGAAATTGCCGATATTTATATTAATGATACAGAAGGTATAATGGTAGTTAAATACGACAAAGAGCTACAAGACGAAGATGAAATTAGAGGCTTTATGCTAAAAAAAGATTAAGGATAGATTTTGAATGGCAACCTAAACGACCCAAAGCTCTATCTAAATAGAGAACTTTCGTGGCTTAGATTTAACACAAGAGTACTAGATCAGGCTAAAAACAAAGAGCTACTAGCACTAGATAAGCTTAAATTTATAGCCATTTATGGCACAAACTTAGACGAATTTTATATGATTAGAGTTGCTGGATTAAAATCTTTATATAAGGCTGGAATCTACGAGACAAGTTACGATAAACTAACTCCTTCTATTCAGCTAAAAGAGATTAGAGCATACCTAAGAGAAGAGCTACCAAATTTAGAAAATAGCTACTTAGATATTGTATCTGAACTAGAAGATAACTCTATATTTATAAAAGACTATAAAGAGCTAAATAGCACCACACAAGATAAAATAAAAGAGTACTTTTTTGAGCATATCTACCCTATTATTATTCCTATTGCGGTAGATGCAACGCACCCTTTCCCGCACTTAAACAATCTTAGTTTTGGAATTGCGCTAGAGCTTAAAGATAGCAACAACGAGTTTAAACATGGATTAATTAGAATACCAAGAGTCCTGCCTAGATTTATAAAAGAAGATAACACTTTTATACCAATAGAGTCTATTGTAGAGTACTTTACACAAGAGCTATTTCCAGGGTTCGAAGTAACAGCATCTGCGCCATTTAGAGTAACAAGAAATGCCGATTTAGCAATAGAAGAAGAGGAAGCCGACGACTTTTTAGAGATACTAGAAGAGGGGCTGCGCTCTAGAAATAAAGGTGCAATAGTAAGGCTAGAGCTAAAGGGTAATGCCGATGAGTCTATAGTTGCATTTTTATCTAAGCACCTACAGCTAAAAGATAAAGATATCTACTACTACAAACACGCACCTCTAAACCTTGGCTCTTTATGGCAAATTGTTGGCGACAAAGAGCTAGCACACCTACTTAGCCCAAGTTTTATACCAAGAACTTTGCCACCACTTGATAGAACAGACATATATAGCGCAATCGAAAAAGAGGAGCTAATGCTCTACCACCCATACGAAAGCTTCGAGCCTATTGTAAAGTTTATACAAGAAGCTGCAAATAACAAAGAGACACTTGCAATTAGAATGGTGTTATATCGTGTTGGCTCTAACTCGCCAATTGTAAAAGCACTAATAGATGCGGTTGCAAATGGCATACAAGTAACAGTTATGGTAGAGCTTAAAGCAAGATTTGACGAAGAGAACAACCTTAAATGGGCTAAAAAGCTAGAGAGCGCTGGGGCACATGTTGTATATGGAATACCAGGGCTTAAAGTGCACGCAAAAGTTGCGCAAGTTATAAAGCACAAAAATGGCAAACTAAAAAGCTATTTGCACCTTGCAACTGGTAACTACAACCCAACAACTGCAAAGATATATACAGATGTTAGCTTCTTTACTACAAATAGTAAATTCAATAGCGATGCGACTAAGTTTTTTCACCTATTAACGGCATTTGCAACACATAAGAAGCTAGATTATCTATATATGTCGCCAACACAAATTAAGCCTAAGCTATTAAGATTAATAGAAAAAGAGGCAAGCTACGGCAAAGATGGGCACATAATATTAAAAGCAAATGCTCTAGTAGATCAAGATATAATTAAAGCTATATATAAAGCATCTTCCAAAGGGTGTAAAATAGATTTAATTATTAGAGGAATATGTTGCCTAAGAGCAGGCATAAGTGGGCTTAGCGAAAATATTACAGTTCACTCAATTGTTGGTAAGTATCTAGAACACCCAAGGCTATATTGGTTTAAACACAACAAAGTAAAAGCATTTATTGCAAGTGCCGATTTAATGCCAAGAAACCTAGATAGAAGAATAGAGTTAATGATACCAATAGAGTCAGATAAGCTAAGCTCTAGAGTAGAGCAAATTTTAAAACTACAGCTTGCAGACAACCAACACAGATATATTTTAGATAGTGGCTACAACTACAAAAAAGTTACCCCAAAAGAGCAAGAAGAGATAGTTAACTCGCAAGAGATACTAGAGAAATATGTAATAAAAGCTGGCAAATTAAGCGTAAAAAAGAGACCAAAACATATCTCTAAATTAGCTAAAAAAATCTTAAAGGATAAATAGTGCAACCAATTATTATGCCATACAAGGGTCTAAGCCCAAAAATAGAAAATTCAAGCTGGGTAGCACCAGGTGCAACAGTTGTAGGCGATGTTAAAATTGGCAAAGAGTGCTCTATTTGGTTTGGTGTTGTAATTAGAGGCGATGTACATAAAATTAGAATTGGAGATAGAGTATCGATTCAAGACCTTTCTATGGTGCATGTAACTCACTACAAAAAGCCAGATAAAAGCGACGGTAGTCCAACTATTATTGGAGACGATGTAACAATTGGGCATAAAGTTATGCTTCATGGTTGCACAATAGAAGATGCCTGCCTAATTGGAATGAGCGCAACTATACTAGACGATGCCGTAATTGGCAAAGAGTCGATAGTAGGAGCAGGAGCACTTGTAACTAAGGGCAAAAAATTCCCTCCAAGAAGCCTAATTATTGGTAGCCCAGCAAAAGTGGTAAGAGAGCTAAGCGAAGCGGAAGTACAAGAGCTATATAACTCAGCAAGCAGGTATGTTAAGTTTATGCAAGGTTACAAAGATGATTAGCCTCTTTTTTAAGAGCCTAAAAGATATTTTAAGCCCAAGTGTTATTGCTTTTATAGTTAAAATTGCGCTAAGTTCTATGGTGCTAATGGCGCTAATTTTATGGATATTTTGGGATAGCTTTAGCCAATTAGTAACTAGCTTAATTTCGCTAATACCATTTATTGGTAGCTTCGAATTTATGCAAAATAGTGGCTCTTTTTTTGGTGCATTAATAGTTGGTTATGGCTTAATAATTGCACTAATTTCTATATTAACATCTATATACAGCCCAAAACTTTTAGTTAAATTGGCAAAAAAAAGTTACCCAAATATAGAAGCTAATGACTACAGTAAAATATCTAAATCAATCTTTTATAACATTAAAGCAACTGCTATTTTTGTAGTTGGTTTAATACTACTTTTACCAGTAATTTTTATTCCTGTGCTTGGGCAAATTGTTATGCTATTTCTTTGGAGCATACTACTAAAAGAGCCAACATTTTACGATGTTTCATCGCTTTTTATAGAGAACGAAAAAAGCTATATAAAAGGTAAATCTATCTGGATTGTTGCAATTTGCGCATCACTTTTTAACTTTATACCTATTGTAAATATATTTGCACCAATATTCGCACAAATTATGTTTATGCACTGGCTACTACCTCGCTTAAAGTAGCCTAAAAAACTTAATAAAAATCAAATGCTCCAATAAATCGCTAATATTTAATTTCATTATGTCATATTTTAATAGTTAATCCTTCACTTTATATATAATTTCTTTAACAATATATTACTAAATAGAAGGAATTACAATGAAAAAGTTATCTACACTTTTAGCTTTAGGGCTATTTTCGTTATATAGTGCAAATGCAGCTGACATTGGCACAAATATAGAACAAAATTTCGCTAGAGGCACAACGGCAACACTTACAGGATTAGTTTGGTACGATGAAAATTCAGATGGTATTCAAAACGAAGCAGATCATGGAATTGCAAGAATTAAAGTACATCTATTAAAAGATGGCGATGATACAGGCGAAGAGGTAGAGACAAACCCTCAGGGTGAGTATAAATTTGAGAACCTAGATGCAAACCATAAATACTCTATTAAAATAGATAGACCCAAAAACTACCCATACTTTACTATAGTAAACGAAGGCGACGACGAAAGCAAAGATAGTGATATTCAAAAAGATTCTATTAGCGACGAAGTACTACTAAAAGAGGGCGAAGTTTATACAGACCTAGATGCTGGACTTCTTTGTGTATGTAAAGGTGCAATTAGAATAGAAAAATCTACAAATGGCGAAGATGCCGATAAAGCAGAAGATGCACCCGTACTAAAAGTTGGCGATAGTGTAACTTGGGAATATAAAGTAGAAAATCCAAGCAACTTAAAGGTATGCAATATTAAATTAATAGACGATAAAGAGGGTAATATTAACTGCCCTAGCACATGCCTAGATGCTCATACAGATATGACATGTACAAAAGAAGGAATCGTAAAAGAGGGAGCATACACAAACGAAGCTACAGTTACAGGTACTGTAGAAGATAACAATAAAACTGTTAAAGATAAAGACCCTAGTAACTACTATGGTGGTGTTACTAAAATTGATATTGAAAAACATACAAACGGCAAAGATTCAGACACAGGAAGTGGCGAAAAACTTGGTGTTGGAGACAAAGTTACTTGGGAGTATATAGTAACTAATCAAGGTAATATAGAGTTAACAGATATTTGTGTAACAGACGATAAAGAGGGTAAAATAAGTTGTCCGCAGACATCACTAGAAGCAGGCGAAAGCATGACTTGTACTAAAGATGGCATTGTAAAAGAGGGAAGTTACGAAAACGAAGCTACTGCTACTGCAAAAGATCCACAAGGTAACGAGACAATAGATAAAGATAAATCACACTATACAGGTGTTAGTGCATGTATTGGTAACTTTATGTGGCTAGATGAAAACTTAAATGGTGTACAAGATGCAGGCGAGCCAGGTGTTGTTAATATTAAAGTAGAACTTTATAATGCAACTACAAATACTTTAGTAGCAACTACAAAAACAGATAGTAGTGGTAAATATATGTTCTGCAATCTTAAACCAGGTAAATATAAAGTTAAATTTGAGCAACCAAATACTTATTTGTTTACCCTAAAAGACAAAGGTAGCGATGTAAAAGATAGCGATGTAAGCAAAAGTGGTTGGAGCCATGTTATCGATTTAGAAGCTGGAGAGAAAGATTTAACAATAGATGCAGGTATCTACTGTGAATGTGATGATTACGAAGTAAATCCAGATAGCTACACAAAGCAATCTGCTTCTATCTCTTTTGTTAGCTCTTTAGCTCTTTTACTATTTGTTATATTAGCTACAAGTACACTTAAGTACAAAAAAGATTAAAACTATTTATGCCTTTTTATGATATAATATTATAAAAAAGGCATAAAATGAAACGCGCATTTACCATGATAGAGTTGGTATTTGTAATTGTTGTAATTGGTATATTAGCAACAATTGCAATACCAAAATTTAGCGCCACAAGAGATGACGCAACCCTAACAAAAGCAAAAACAACCCTAGCTTCGCTTAGAAGTGCACTATCGCAAGAAGTACAAAGAAGACAGATGCAAGGCATATATACTGCCGTAACAAACTTAGGTGGCTCTACAACTGCAGGAAGCTACATATTCGACTACTTTGATGGTAATAGTAATAATGAAAGAGTATTAGAATACCCGCCAAAATCTTGCAAAAACTCTAGCGCTACTGGATGTTGGAAAAAAACAGGGAACAATACATATGACTATATTCTTCCAGCTGCTGTTGGTGGTAAAGCTACAATTAGTGTACAAAACAACAGAATAGATTGCTCACCTGCTAGTAAATGTAAGTACCTAGAGAGATAATGAACTACTATGAAGTAGCTCTTTTAAGCTCTAGTGCACCAATACTAACTTACTCTTCTAAAGAGGATATAGAGCTTGGATGTGTAGTAGATATACCACTAAAGAGCTCTATAAAAAAAGGGGCCATTTTAGCCAAAGTTAAAGAGCCAACATTTAAAACTAGCGAAATTGTATCTGCTAATAATTTATACTACAAAAAGTGGCAACTAGAGGTTGCTAATTTTATCAAAGATTACTACTTTAGCTCTATTGGCGAAGCGCTAGGTCTATTTGTGCCATTTTCTAAAGAGCCAACAAGTAGCCATAAAGCCAATATTAAAGATCTACCAAAATTAACCACCCTTCAAGAAGATGTTTATAAACAAATCAGCAAACAAGATATATCTTTACTTTTTGGTGTAACAGGCTCTGGTAAAACCGAAGTTTATATTCATTTAATTGCCGATATTTTAAAAGAGAATAAAAATGCAATTTTACTAATGCCAGAGATTGCACTAACCCCACAAATTACCAAAAGATTAGAAAAAGTATTTGGCAACTGTGTAGCCACTTGGCACTCTAAAATTACTAAAAAAAAGCGTCTTGAGACTATAGATAAAATATATTCTGGCGAAGTAAAAGTTGTAATTGGCGCAAGAAGTGCACTCTTTTTACCAATGAGTAACTTAGGCATAATTGTTGTCGACGAGGAGCACGACGATAGCTATAAAGCTCACTCTAGACCTAGATACAACGCAAAAGATTTAAGCGTGTATATTGGCAAAAAATTAAATATAAAAGTACTACTAGGAAGTGCCACACCACTTGTAAGCTCTTATAAAAAGTATCCAATAGTTAGATTAAAAAAGCCATATAAAGAGGCAAAAAAAGAGTTTAAATTTATACTTGGCGAAGAGATAAATCATCATATTTTAAAAGAGATAAACCAAAGGGTACAACAAAGTGAACAAGCACTAATTTTTGTACCAACAAGAGCCAACTTTAAGTATCTTGTTTGCTCAAGTTGTGGTAAAGCACAAACTTGCCCATACTGCTCTATTGGTATGAGTATTCACACAAAAAGGCGCTACTTGCAGTGCCACTACTGCTCTTATACTCAAAAAATACCTAAGAGCTGTGTGCATTGCCAACAAGAGGCATTAACATCTCAAAGAGTTGGTACAGCAGAGGTTGTAGATTTAATAAATAGCGAAATTAAAGACTCTAAAATAGAGCAATTTGATAAAGATACAATAACTACTGCAAACAAGCTACATAAAGCCCTACTTAGGGTTCAGAACAAAGAGTCAAACATTATTGTAGGTACACAAATGCTAAGCAAAGGGCACGACTATCCAGAGATTACTCTAAGTGTAATTACAGGGTTAGATTACACCGTTGCAATGGGTGATTACAGAGCAAAAGAGAGAGCAATTGCACTCTTGCACCAAATTGCAGGCAGAAGCGGAAGGTCAAAAGACGCACTAATACTAATACAAACATCACAGCCAGATTTTTTTATACCATACCTAAAAGATTACGAAGAGTTTATAAAAGAGGAGCTTCTATTTAGAGAGCCAATCTACCCACCATTTAGTAACCTTGCACGAGTTTTAATTGCAAACAAAGATTACCAAAAAGCACAACAGATAATGCAAGAAGCACTAAATAGTTTGCAGCTTATTAAAGATATAGAAGTAGTAGGCGCTGGCACTGCCCCAATAGAGAGAATATCAAACAAATGGCGCTTTAATATACTGCTTCGCTCAAATAAAAAGGTAAGTCTATTAAAAGCCTTGCATTTAATAAATAATCAAAACCTAGAGATAGATATCGACCCCGTAGATTTTAGTTAATTGTGATAAAATATAGCTACTATACTTTAAGGAGTCAAATTGACACAGAGATATTTTGAATTTTGTGATACAAACGACAATAACAATTTAGAATATACCTGTGTAGAACTATTTGCAGGTGCTGGTGGTTTGGCTTTAGGGTTAGAGCAGGCTGGGTTTAAAACACAAGCAGTTGTAGAGATAGACAAAACAGCATGTGCAACCCTTAAAAAAAATAGACCAAATTGGAATATTATAAATCATGATATTCAAGATATAACAAAAATAGGAATAAAAAAGTTTCTAAATTGCAACATAAATATAGACTTATTATCTGGCGGTTACCCTTGCCAATCTTTTAGCTACGCTGGTAATAGACTTGGTATAGAAGATACAAGAGGAACTCTCTTTTTTAACTATGCCGAAATTTTACAAGAACTTAAGCCAAAAGTTTTTTTAGCAGAAAATGTAAAAGGTCTAGTAAGTCACGATAAAGGCAAGACTCTACAAACTATGATAAAAGTATTTGAAAATAGTGGATATAAAGTATACTATAAAGTATTAAGTGCCTTACATTATGGTGTTGCACAAAAAAGAGAAAGAATTTTTATTATTGGCATAAGAGAAGATATAAGAGCTAAAATAGATAAAGATTTTGAATTTCCAAAACCTTATAATTACACCTTAACCTTAAAAGATATACTAAATGATGTACCAGAATCTGAGTGTGCTAAATATAATCAAAAAAAGATAGATGTATTAAAGCATGTAAAACCAGGTGGTTGTTGGCGCGATTTACCAGATGATATTGCAAAAGAGTACATGAAAAGTACTTACTATATGAGCGGTGGCAGAACTGGAATAGCAAGAAGGCTATCGTGGGATGAACCAGGTCTTACTGTACTTTGTACACCTGCACAAAAACAGACTGAAAGATGCCATCCAGAGGAAATAAGACCATTTAGCATTAGAGAAAATGCTAGAATTCAATCGTTTCCTGATAGCTGGAAATTCGAAGGCTCGATCTCTGCTAAATATAAGCAAATTGGAAATGCTGTTCCTGTAAACTTAGCAAAAGAAGTTGGATTAGCAATAAAACAATACCTACACAATCTAAAGGATATAGATGAATTATAATTTAGAATTTATCGATAGCAATGACCTTTATAATCATGTAAAAGATACTGTCAATAAATATAAATTTACTATGGATTTAAAAAATTTTAACAAAAATTTAATTGATCCTATAAAACTAACATTTGACTCTAAAATATACTCTAAAAGCCTAGAAGAGACGATAGAGATGGAAATAATTAGACAAATAGATAAATCAAATAGTAACCATATAGGATATTTTCATCAAAATATATTTAAATACATTAATAGTGAATGGGAAGTACCTAAAGAGGGATTTGATATTATTAACAAAAGAGCCAAAATATATGTTGAGCTAAAAAATAAACACAATACTATGAATTCATCTTCTGCGCAAAAAACTTATATCACTATGCAAAATCAAATACTAAAAGATGCAGATATTACATGCATGCTAGTCGAAGTAATAGCAAAAAAGAGCCAAAATATACCATGGAAAATAACTATTAATAAACAACAATATTCACATGCTAATATTAAAAGAGTATCGATAGATAAATTTTACGAAATAGTAACAGGAGACAAAAATAGCTTTAAAAAACTTGTAGAGACACTGCCTAAAGTTTTAGATGATGTCTTAAGCCAAAATAGAGAAAAAATTATAGAAAATAATGTATATTCTCAATTAAAAGAGTTAGATGCCAATACACTAAAAAGCCTTTATCTTTTAGCATTTAAAAGCTATGAAGGTTTTGATAATTTAAATATATGAAAGAATAGATTATGATTAATAGATACCCAACAAAAAAGATTTATATAAAAGATGTAGCAATTGGAGGCGATGCGCCTATTAGTGTGCAGTCTATGACTTACAGCGATACAAGAGATGTAGAAGCAACACTAGAGCAAATAAGAAGGTTGCAGTTTGTAGGGTGCGATATTGCAAGAGTTGCCGTACCTGATATGGAGGCTGCACTTGCGCTAGAGCAAATATCTAAAAATACAACTATGCCACTTGTTGCAGATATTCACTTTAACTATCGCTTAGC
>CAZFCZ010000065.1:0-12993 GCA_964517485.1 uncultured Nitratifractor sp.
GCTTGTTACTCCACTATCGTCTAGTACAATTACTCTTACACCATCGTTTCTAACATCTTCTACAATTGTGTCTATAAGTGCTTCTAGCGACTCTTTTAAATTACTTTTAAATGTTGTTAAGTATCTTCTATTTTTATAATAGCTCTCGTATCTTGGCGACTTTTCATCCCCAAAGCTCAGTAGAACTTTCATTTTACTCTCTGTTAAAATAGGAGTGTTTGCTTTAATTCTTTTAGCATGTATTGGAGCTTCATCTAAAATATTATGCAACTCGCCAAATCCAGTATTTAAACTCATTACAATCTTCTCTCTTAGCGAGTCAATTGGTGGGTTTGTAACTTGCGCAAATTTTTGTCTAAAGAAGTCGTTAAAGCTTCTAAACGCATAATTACTAAAACATGCTAGCGGTGTGTCGTCTCCCATAGAACCTGTAGGCTCTTTACCATCTTCTAGAAGTGGCTTAATAAACAGATTTACAACCTCTTTTGTAATACCTGCATATCTTTGTTTATACGATAAATCTTCTACATCTATCTTGCCATCTACTGCGTATTGGTTTTCGATATACTCTTGCAGGTATATCATATTCTCGTTTAGCCACTTTGTGTATGGGTTGCTGCTCTTTAGGTAGTTATCTATCTCGCTATTGTCTAAAACTACACCAAACTTAGTGTCTATTCCTATCATCTGGCCAGATTGTAGCTTACCTCTTTCTACAACATCTTCTTCGTCTAACTCTAAAACACCATACTCACTTGCAATTAGTATTCTATTATCTACTGTCTTAACATATTTAGCTGGGCGAAGACCGTTTCTATCTAGTACAACACCTATATATCTGCCATCTGTTACACTAATTGCAGCTGGGCCATCCCACGCCTCGAAGCGAGTAGAGTAATACTCGTAAAACGCCTTAAGTTCACTATCTAAAGATGGAGCATTTTGCCACGGCATTGGAACAAGCGCTCTAACCGCTTTAAAGAAGTCCATACCATTCATTATTAAAAACTCTATCATTCTATCTAAAGAGCTACTATCGCTTTCGTCAAATCTAACAATCGGAAGCAGTCTATCTAGCTCCTCATTTGTAAATACGCTAGACTTTATAGACTCTGCTTTAATTAGCGTATTAATTCTATTTGCCTCTACAGAGTTAATCTCTCCGTTGTGTGCTATAAATCTAAAAGGTTGTGCCAAACGCCACTCTGGTAGTGTGTTTGTAGAGAATCTTTGGTGAAATAGTGCAAAAGATACTTCGAAATTATCGTCTGCTAAATCTACATAAAAATCTTTTATATAATTTGGCATTAATAGCCCCTTGTAGGCTATCTTTTTACTAGAGAATGTAGGTATATAAAAGTTAGTATCATCAATTGCGTGCTCTATCTCTTTTCTTGTTAAATATAGCAACTCTTCAAATCTTTTAATTGCAATAATAGAGTTTGGTACAATAAATGCGTGGTATATTTTTGGCATAGACTCTAATGCTAAATCGCCAAGTACATCTGTATTTACTGGTACATCACGCCACAATAATACTTTTAAATCGTTTACTTGGCAGTACTCTTCTACAGTGCTTTTTTGCGAATCGTCTGTTGCAAATATTACACCAATACCAAATGTTTCAGGTAAATCAATGCCCTCCTCTTTCGCTACTTTTCTAAAAAAATCTTTTGGTAAAGAAAATAGTAAACCACTACCGTCTCCACTCTTACCGTCTGCTGCAATAGCCCCACGGTGCATCATACGAGATAGTGCCGTAATTGCATCTTCTACATTTTTATGTGATGGTGTATTGTCTATTGATGCTAATAGTCCAAAACCACAGTTATCTTTAAAACTTCTATATAATTTTTGCATACTAAATACCTTAGAGATTTATATTAAAATTAAAGAATTACAACCTTAATTTCAAATGGGAGCTATTATATCTAAAAAGTGGTTAAAAGCTAATTTAATGCATATTTACAAAGTAGTTTTAAATAATAAAAGCATATAAAGGCACTATTCTAGGGAGTATCTTAGGTTACAATATGTTACAAGTGCACAATATTGCAACCTATATTAAACAAAAATATAACTACTTTTGTTAGCCTCTTGGGTCTGTAATTTTACCAGCTAATGCACTAGCCGCTGCAACTGCAGAGTTTGCTAAATAGATTTCGCTACTTCTTGCACCCATTCTTCCTACAAAGTTTCTATTTGTAGTTGCAACGCATCTTTCGCCCTCGCCTAATATTCCCATATATCCGCCAAGGCAAGCACCACAAGTTGGGTTAGAAACAACAGCACCAGCTTCTATTAGGTCTCTAATATAGCCTTTATCTTGCGCCTCTAAAAAGATTCTTTGAGTAGCTGGTGTTACAATCATTCTTACATGTCTTGCAACTCTTTTGCCTTTAACAATTTTAGCCGCAATCTCTAAGTCTTCTAAGCGTCCGTTTGTACAGCTTCCTATCATTACTTGATCTATCTTAATATCATCGCTTACTGCAGTTTCTATGCTTTTGCCATTTTCTGGTAAGAACGGGTATGCAACTACTGGGCTTAGTGTATTTAAGTCTATAACAATTGTCTGCTCATAGTTTGCATCTTCGTCGCTATAAAAGTATTTTGGCTCGGCTCTTAAACCACCATTTGCCTCTTCTACCTCTTTTAAATAGGCTTTTGTAACATCATCAACCGCAATAATACCGCTTTTTGCACCAGCTTCTATTGCCATGTTACAAATACTAAATCTATCTGCCATACCTAAGTGCGCTACACCCCCGCCAGTAAACTCTAAAGCCTTATAAAGTGCACCATCAACGCCTAATATTCTAATAACTTCTAAGATAATATCTTTTCCGTAAACATCTTTGCCAGGTTTACCCTTTAGCTCTACTTTTATGCTTTGTGGTACTTTAAACCAGTTGCCACCAGTAATAATTGCAAACGAAATATCTGTACTACCCATACCAGTACTAAACGCTCCAAGCGCACCGTGTGTACAAGTGTGGCTATGTGCCCCAATAATAACATCACCAGGAATAACAAGACCCTTCTCTGGTAATAGTGCATGCTCTATACCCATATCTTTTTCGTCGAAAAAGTACTTTAAGTTGTGCTCGTATGCAAAATCTCGGCTAATTTTAGCTTGGTTTGCACTTGCGATATCTTTTGCTGGAATGTAGTGGTCCATAACAATTGCAAAGCCCTCTGGGTTTGCAAGCTCTTTTGCCCCACTCTCTTTAAATGCTTTAATCGAAATAGGTGTTGTAATGTCGTTACCAATTGTCATATCTATTGGCACTCTAACAATCTCTCCTGCTTTAACTTCGTGCCCTGCGTGGTCACTAAAAATCTTCTCTGTAATGGTTAATCCCATTTTTCTACCCTCTAAATAAAATTGTGCAATTATAGCAAAAATGGTATTTAATTTAAATAAGAGAGTTAATTGCAAGCAATCGATGGCTATAATACGCTAAAACTATGCAAGGATTACAATGGAGTTTAAAGATAGCATTGGATTGGGTGTAGCAGGCAACTTTGCGCACCACCTAGAGCAAGCTGGAGAGCTAAAAGATTTTGAAAATATAGTAACAAAAGAGGCAAACGAACCTAAAGGAATTTTTCCTTTTTATTTGCCAAATTCTAAAACTTTTTTAGGTCTTTACCCAATATCTAACGACACACTTACTCTTCCTACATACGAAGCAAATGCCCAAGTAGAGCCAGAAGTTGCTATAATTTTCGATATAGAGTACGACTCTAAAAACCAAGTAAAAGAGCTAACTCCTAAGGCATTTACCGCTTTTAACGACTGCACAATTCGCAAAGATGGTGCTAAGAAAATATCGGAAAAAAAGTCGTGGAATAGCCAATCTAAAGGTATGGCAACTAAGCTAATACCAATAGATAAATTTCAAGAAGGTGGCGTAATGGACAACTACCACCTATGCTCGTTTTTAAAAAGAGACAACACCCTACACCCATACGGAGTAGATGCCCCACTTCTTGGCTATAGCTACTTTTACCAAAAGCTAAAAAATTGGCTAATAGATAAAATAAATAACCAAAAAGATTTTGGCCCATTAGAAGATATTGCAAAACACTTAAAAGATGCAAACTACCCAAAAAGCGCAATAATATCTATAGGTGCAACTGCCTACGCCGAATTTGGCGAAAAAAACTACCTAAAAAGTGGCGACGAAATTTATGTTGTAATATACAATAAAAACCAACACTCTGGCGATATTAGCGAGCAAAATGGCAAAATAATCTTAAAACAAAAGGTTATATAAGGGGTAAATTTGCCCTTTTTGCTACAATACTAAGCATGAAACTATACGAAATAAAAGCAGTAGCAAAACACCTTAGCCAATACAATTTTTTAAAAAAAGTAAAAAGAGTACAAAACAATACACTAGAGTTAGATTTTGCAGACAAAGAAGCAATCTATTTTGACCTAACAAGAGGCAACTCTAGCATATATAAAGCACCTACTCAAAAAATGGCAAACTACTTTAATGCCCCTTTTGATGCTGTGCTAAACCAGCTACTATCGCACTCTAAAATTTTAGATATTTCAACCCCTTCAAACGATAAGGTAATAATATTTAAGCTAAAACCCAAAAGTCAATATAAAGATAGAGTAATCTTTGCAAGATTTGAGCTAACAGGTAAGCACACAAACCTAATTTTAACAGACGAAGATAATATTATTTTAGAAGCACTCCACCACATAGACGCATCTAAAAGCTTTCGTGTTGTAAAACCAGGCATCGAGTTAGAAGAGCTTTTGCCATTTAAATCTAAATTTAGCGGAAGTGTAGAAGATGTTAATAAGTTACTAGAAGATAACTACATAAAAGTAAATAGCACACTAATTAAGAGGCTAAAGAGCCAAAAGCTAAATACAATTAACAAAAAAATACAAAAGCTACAAAAGAGCCTAAATGCCCTACCTAACGAAGAGAGCTTACTACAAGAGAGCGCAAAAAACAGCAATTTTGGTAATATTTTGCTAGCAAATCTACACAACATAAAGCCATACGATAAGCTCTTAAAAACTTACGATTTTAACGGCAACGAAATAGAGATTAAATTGCCAAAAAATATAGTTAAAAACCGCCTTGGTGAGTACTTTTTTAACCTATCTAAAAGAGCTAAAAATAAATCTTTAAATGTTAAGATAGAGCGCGAAAACCTTAGCGATAAGCTAAACTTTTACCTAAATATCAAAAGTGCAATATTAAACTCTAAAACCCCTTACGAACTAGAGTTATTGCTACCTAAACAGTCTCGCCAAATTGCCAAACAGCAAAAGCAAAAAATAGGCGAACTCTACTGGATAGAGGGCTACAAAGTTATGGTTGGCAGAAACTCTAAAGAGAATCAAGAGCTACTATCATTAGCAAAAAGTAACGATATATGGATGCACACAAGAGCCCTGCCAGGCTCACATGTAATAATACGAACCGATAAGCAAAACCTACCAGAGACTTTACTGCAAAGTGCCGCAAAGTTGTGTGTAGACTTTACTACCAAAAACCCTGGTAACTACGAAGTTGACTACACAAAAAGAAAGTTTGTAAAACTAAATGATGGCTCTAATGTAGAGTACGATAAGTATAAAACAATATCTATTTTAAAAGAAGGCATAGAGATAAGGGAGTAAAATGCAAGAGACAAAAGACTTTTTTGCACACAAAGCTAAAAACTACGAACAAGAGAAAAGACGCCTTGATAATGTTGCAAATATATCTAAATTAATACTTAGAGAAATTGACTATAAAAAAGATATGCACATACTAGACTTTGGCTCGGGTACTGGGCTTTTACTAGAAAAAATAGCACCCCATATTGGCTCTGTAACGGCTGTAGATATATCTAAATCTATGAACCAAGTGCTAAAAGAGAAACAGCACAAAATCCCTTGCCTACTGCAAATAAAAGAGCTAGACTTAACAACAACAGCACTAGATGAAAAGTTTGATAACATAATATCTTCGATGACAATACACCACATTAAAGATATAGATAAACTATTTAAAATTTTCTACAATCTGCTAAAAGATAGTGGCACAATAGCCCTAGCCGACCTAGATACCGAAGACGGTACATTCCACACCATAGACACAGGCGTACACCACTTTGGATTCGATAGAGAAGAGTTTGCCCAAAAAGCTAAAAATGCGGGCTTTAAAAACATTAAAACCCAAACAGTAGGCAATGTAGTAAAACCATACGGAGAGTATGGAGTATTTTTATTAACAGCTAGTAAGTAGCAACCTAGTCTAGCCACTTATCTATAAATGTATCTAGTTTTTGCTTGCTCCATTTAGCTCTTGCGCTATTAGCTATTGATATAAACTTATCTTTAGCCTCATCTATATTGTCGTTTATTATTACAAAATCGTATTCGCTTAGTGCTTTTATCTCTGTTTTTGCGTTTTCTAAGCGTCTGTTAATTGTCTCTATATCGTCAGTACTTCTGCTTGTTAGGCGTTTTTCTAGCTCTTTTAGAGATGGTGGAGTTATAAATGCACTTACTACAATATCGCCCATGGCGTCTCTAACTAAACGATGCCCCTGCACATCTATATCGAAAATTACTAACTTACCCTGCTCTAAGGCTGCTTTTACTGGTTTTAGCGATGTTCCATAGTAGTTGTCATGTACCTTAGCATACTCTAAAAAGTCGCCATCTTTAATGCCCTCTTCGAACTCTTTTTTTGTTACAAAATAGTAATCTACTCCATCTACTTCGCCCTCTCTTGGTGCTCTTGTAGTTGTAGATACCGAAAAGTAAAATTCGCCAATTTCGTTAGCTGCTGCGTCTATTATTGTGCTTTTTCCTGCACCACTTGGACCAGAAAGCACTAAAATAGCGCTACTCATTGCCACCTCTTTTGTACTCTATTTTAACAGAAACCTTAGCACCCTTTAGTAGCTTTTTTAGCTCTTTTTTTGTTAAGCCTCTACACTCGTACAAAAACTCTTTTGCATCTTTACCCTTAAGCTTTAAGTTCTTTTGCTCTACAAGTGCATCTATTGGGCTTTGCGTATCGCCCTCTTGGCTAATATCTTCTTGCGCCATAAGCTCTTTAATTTTAGCAATCTCTTCTAAATTTAAAACATTGCTCTTTTGCTTAAGCTCTTCTTGTGTGCTATCTATAATATCTTTTATATCTTTTGGTAAAAATGGCTTTTTAACAGAGCTATCTACTAGCTCTTCGCAATCGCAGCTACCAATAAGTATAAGTTTAGTAAAACTAAAATTATCTTGTATATCAATTATTTGCTCTTTTAAATCTGGCGATGAATCGTCGATAAATATAATATCGTAACTATCGCTTTGTGCGCTCTTAGCAGATTTTGTATGTTCGCTTTTAATGTTGCTATCTTTAAATACCAATTTTAACAATTCTATAACAATAGACGAGTAACTAATAACTAAAATATTCATAATTGTAAGCCTTAAATCAAATATCTCTATTTTACAATATGTAGGCTTTAAAAGTAGTAAATTGTAGTGGTACACTCTATAGGATTCGAACCTATGACCTTCTGAACCGCAATCAGATGCTCTATCCAGCTGAGCTAAGAGTGCTTAATTTGGAGTGAAATATTACTAAAGTAGAACTTAGAGGCTACTTAAATAAGTCCTCTAATGCAGATGTATCTGTTGTTCTAGTTAAGTTCTCTTCTTTTGTTGTATCGTTATTTAGCGTTGTGCCATCAATATCGTTAAGCTCAATAGCAAATTTTGTAAGCATAGATGCTAAACGAATATTAATACCGCTCTTACCAATTGCTTTTGCCTTTTGATCTGCTGTAACATCTACAACTGCTCTTTTATCACCCTCTTTATTGCTAAGAACTCTTACACCTTTAACAACCGCTGGAGATAGTGCTCTAGAGATATAAACCTCAGGCACTGGAGAGTACTCGATACAGTCTATATTTTCACCATTTAGCGCGCTACTAACTGCGTTAATTCTAACACCACTTGTACCAACAGCAGCACCTACTGGGTCTATGTTTGCTCTATCTGTTGTTAGTGCAACTTTTGCTCTATCGCCAGGTATTCTTGCACTCGATACTATCTCTACATATCCATCTTCTATCTCTGGAACCTCTTTTTTCATTAGCTCTTCTAAAAACTTTGGTGCAGTTCTTGTTAGCTCTAAAAACATACCAATTTTAGGCTCTACTTTTACAAATTTAAGTAGTGCTTTTACGCTGTCGCCTACTTTAAATTTTTCGCCTTTAATACGGTTTCTAAGGCTAAGTATACCTCTTAGCTCGCCAATCTCTACAAATGTGTTGTCGTCTTCATCTACTCTTGTTACAACACCAGCAATTACTTTGCCTACCTTCTTTTTATAGCCCTCAAATAGATCTTGCTCTATATGTCTTTGTAGGTGGTACTCTAGCTCACTATATAGGTTAGAAGCACCAGTAGCGCCATACTCTTCTAAGTCAAACTCTAATCTAATTTCGTCTCCAATTTCTACATCGCCGTACTCTTTAGCATCTTCTAAATCTATATAGATATCTGGGCTATCTATTAAATTTTGGTCGTCGTCTTCTACAACCGTTAAGACTCTATATATCTCAATTTTGTCATCTGCCTCGTCGTCTGCTATTTCGAACTTGCACTCATAGCCCTCTAATCTTTGCGCTGTTCTAATTAGCGCTGCTTTAAATGCATCTCTAGCACTTGTTGCAGATATACCTTTGTCGTTTGCAATTGCTTCTATAATAGAATTAACTTTTTCCATAAAAATTCCTCTTAACAATCGCCAAAATCTATTTAACAGTAAGTTTTGTAGGGGATTGTTTCTCTTTGTAGTTGCAAAATTATAGCTAAATAAACTTATTTTTTGTTATAATACAAAAAAATTACCAAAGGAATAGCATGGAGCTAACATTAGCAAAAACATCAGTTACTACTAAAACTAAAAAAATTACACTAGAGCAGATAGAGTCAAAACTAGATAAAGAGCAGTTTTTCTACTTCGATAGAGAAAACGAGCACAAAGACCTACTAGCACTAAAAGAGCACTTTGAAGAGAAAGGTCATAGTGTATTTTTAAAAGAGGCTAAATATGGCTTAGGCGATTTAGACTACATTTACGAACTACACATTCTATAACATATGAAAAAACTTTTTATAGAGACTTTAGGTTGCGCAATGAATGTTCGCGATAGCGAGCATATGATTGCCGAGCTAAATCAAAAAGAGAGCTACGAATTAACGCAAAATATCAAAGAAGCCGACTTAATTATAATAAATACTTGCTCAGTTAGAGAGAAGCCAGTATCTAAGCTATTCTCAGAGATTGGGCAGTTTAAAAAGGCTAGAAAAGATGGTGCAAAAATAGGTGTTGCTGGTTGCACAGCTAGCCACTTAGGAAAAGATATTATAAAAAAAGCCCCTGTTGTAGACTTTGTTTTAGGCGCTAGAAATGTATCTAAAATTACCGAAGTTATTAACAAAAAAGGTGCCGTAGAAATAGATACAAGCTACGACGAAAGCACCTATATGTTTGGCGACTACAGAAGCAACCCTCTAAAAGCTATGGTAAATATATCTATTGGTTGCGACAAGGGCTGCACTTTTTGTATTGTGCCAGTTACAAGAGGCGAAGAGATATCAATTCCTAGTAATCTAATAGTACAAGAGGTGCAAAAAGTTGTTAATAGTGGAGCTAAAGAGATAACACTACTTGGGCAAAATGTAAACAACTATGGGCGTAGATTTAGCGCACAAACTCAAGGTGCTACTAACTTTACACAACTACTTAAAGAGGTAAGCAAAGTAGAAGGCCTAGAGCGCATTAGATTTAGCTCGCCACACCCACTACATATGGACGACGAATTTCTAGAAGAGTTTGCATCTAACCCTAAAATATGCAAACAGATACATGTACCACTACAAAGTGGCTCTTCTAGCCTTTTAAAAAGAATGAAAAGAGGCTACACAAAAGAGTGGTTCTTAAATAGGTGCGAAAAAATTAAAACTCTAGTACCACAAGCTACAATTACAACAGATATTATAGTTGGCTTCCCAGGCGAGAGCGAAGAGGACTTTGCCGATACTTTAGATGTACTAGAGAGGGTAAGATTTGATGCACTATTTTCGTTTAAGTATTCGCCACGCCCACACACAGATGCGGCATCTTACCCAGACCAAATAGATCCAGAAGTTGCATCTAAGCGTCTGCAGACTCTGCAAGCTAGACACAAGCAGATTCAAAAAGAGAGCATGGACACCCAAATAGGCAAGAGTGCTCTTGTGCTTTTTGAAGAGCTAAAAAGCGACGGCAAAGTAGCAGGCCGAAGCGACGAAGGACGCCTAGTAATGGTAGAAGGCAGCGAAGAGCTACTTGGAAAAACACTAAAAGTTAAAATAACTTCTGCAAACATAACAGTACTACACGCAGAAGTAATAAGCAAATGCAGCTAAAAAGCTATATAGAGCCATTTTTAAACTACTGTAGCCAAATTAGAGGCTACAGTCCACAAACAATAAGAAACTATAAAATATCACTAAACTTACTGCTAAATTACCACGAAATCGAGAGCAAAAAAGATTTAACAATTATAAACATAATGCCCCTTCGCCTGCATTTAGCAGAGCACTCTAAAAGAGCAATATCTGCTCGTGTAAGTGCCGTTAGATCTTTTATAAAGTACCTCAACACTCAAGAGAATAAAAACATAAAACTAAAAGGTGCACAAAGCATAAAGGTTGCAAAAACACTACCAAAACCCCTAAGAGAAGAAGATATTTTAAATGTAATACAAAGCGCAAATGAGCAAAATTCTCTAATAGTTACAATGCTCTACTCTTTAGGTCTAAGGGTAAGCGAACTAAGCGATTTAAAGCTAGTAGATGTTAAAAATAACTGGATTCGTGTAGTAGGAAAAGGCACTAAAATGCGAGAGGTTCCGCTAATTAATAACCTAAGCTCAAAACTAAATAGCTACATTACAAACACGCCTCTAAAAAAGTATCTATTCGAAAAAGATGGCAAAAAATTAAACGACTATAATATAAGATATATTATTTCTAAAGAGTTTGCCAAAATTGGAGTAAAAGCAACCCCACACCAGCTTAGACACTCGTTTGCAAGCGACCTTCTTAAAGAGGGTGCAAGAGTATCAGATGTTAGCGAACTCTTAGGGCATAGCTCTATGGCAACAACCCAAATATATACAAAACTAACCAACTCTACAAAACTAAAAAACTACCTAAAAGCGCACCCTCTTAGCTAAATGCTTTAAATAGAGCAACCTCCACTACCGCAGCCACCATTTGGCTTAGTAAAGCTATTTTCGTACCCACAGCCGCTACATCTGTAAGTTAAAATTTTAGGCGAACAGCCAGAGCCCCTAACATCTACAAGCTCTACTGTTTTGTGCTTACACTTTGGGCAAAAGCCCTCTTCTATTTTATCGAACTCTAAGTTCTTCTCGCGCAAGTAATACGCATACCCAAGAACACATGCTACAAGTATAAAAATAACTAAAAATATTGTATAAAAATCTATGATAAATCCTTTTTAACTAAAGTAATTACAATTACCCTAAGCTTATTTTACCATACTTTTCCAATTTTCTCCAAATGTACCGTTTGCAATTTTTGCTACCAATTTATCTACTAAATCCTCTTTCTCAAAGCTATCTAAAATATGGTTTTTAAAGCTATTTTTAGACATATACTGCTCCATACTATAAGAGTAATCTCTAAATAGTAGTGGGTCTGTTTTTGCCAAGTAGTCGTAGTTGCAAGATAAGATATCATCTTTACTCTCTGCAGCAGCGTAACAACTTACAACTTCGTGTTGCAAATACTCTATTAAAGGCTTAATAACTTTAGAAATTTTAGCATTTAGCTCTACTTGTTTATCTTTATTATCTAGTGCTGCAAACTTTAATCTTCTTAGTTTCATAAACTCTGCCATCTTATTAGGAAAAAACTCAAACAGCGCACAATCGAACTCTTCTAGCCCTTCTCTATCTTCTGGCGCTATCACTTTTGCATTTGGACAAAGTATTAAAAAATCATCTACATTTTCGTTATTAGAGCTACTAAATAGCTTATCTTTTACTTCGCTTTCTGGCTTTTTTAGCTCTTGAATTTTATATATTAATTTACTATACTCTTCGCTATTTGTTAGTGCATATAGCCTCTTTAGCGCAGCAATTGTAATATTAATTTTTTTATAATCTTTACTTTTAACTAAGTGCTTAATATTGCTAGTTCTTCTTAGTAGATGCTTATAGAGTTTAATTGCTTTTTCTCTATTTGGCTCTACCCCTATGCCCTTTTCAAAAAACAGTCCAAGCATTAAAAACGATTTGATATTATTAGATTTTGCTAAATTTGTATACTGCTTAAACGACTCTACATACTCTTTATTCTTATACGCCTCAAACGCTTTATCTTCTAAAGTGTTAGCAAATGTAAAAAAAGTTAATAAACTTATTAATAAAATTACCCTTCTCATATTTAACCTTTTTATTAATTTTTATACAATTTTATTACATTTTATGCGGTATCTTTAAAAATATGACAAATTGAATATTTAGTAAACATTTAGCTATTTATATAATTTTGGTATAATCTGTAAATTTTTTTAAAGGTTAATATATGCTTGTAGCTCCAAGTATTCTATCGGCAGATTTTGGTAATTTAAGTAACGATGTAAAAACAATTTGCGACGCTGGTTGCGACTTAGTACATGTAGATGTAATGGATGGACACTTTGTTCCAAACTTAACTATTGGCCCAGTTGTTGTAGAAGCAGTTGCAAAAGTTGCTACAAAGCCACTAGATATTCATTTAATGGTTCAAAACAATACTTTTTTTGTTGATCTTTTTGCACCATTAAAGCCAGAATATATATCTTTTCATATTGAGGAAGAAAAACACCCTCATAGACTTATTCAAAAAATTCGCTCACTTGGTATTAAACCAGCAATTGTATTAAACCCTCA
>CAZFCZ010000066.1:0-25609 GCA_964517485.1 uncultured Nitratifractor sp.
ATTGTTTCAGAACCAGACATGCGCTCTCCAGAGGAAGCAGTGGAATATTTAAAAGAATTAAGAAGAATCTTAATATATCTTGGAATTTGTGATGGTAATTTAGAAGAAGGCTCAATGAGATGTGATGCAAATATTTCTTTAAAAAGGATTGATTCTGATAAATTTGGAACAAGAACAGAAATGAAAAATATGAATTCTTTTAATAATCTAAAAAGGGCTTTAGAATATGAAATGAATAGACAAAAAAAGATTTTAGAGGGTCTTTTGTGTTAGTACCTTAAAGTAGCACTTTTTCGTGCTACAATCTCTACTTTTAAACTAAATAAAATAGTACTATTTAAACATCTCCTTTGCTCTAATTAGTTTATATTTTTTTGATTTCAACTTCATAATTTGCCCTTTATTTAAATGTGTTCCTTCTATCATTTTTCCTTTTAGTGTTGCAAAGTCAATTAGTGTTTTGTCGTTTAAATTTAGTCTATTTTCATGACACATTTTGCAACTTTTTGCCTTTTTAATTATTGTATGAGGCTTAGTAATTACAAAGCCACCAAATTTTTGGCTATTAATTACTGTTTTTCCATTTTTATTAATATATGTTAAATCAAAATCTAGCATAGGACGAGCCAACTCTATTTTGCCTTTATAGTTTACTAAAAAAAAGTTTTCCCATCTTCTGTATTTGTAGTTTATATACCAAAGACCAAGTTTATTTTTATCTGTAAGCCAATTTGGCATTACTGGAGCTATATTGCTATTTATTTTAGCTATTGTTAAAAAATCTTCTAAGTAGGGATCTTCGCTATAGGTTAGCCTTGTGTAGTCTTTATAGTTAGCAGTATCTGTTCTTAAAATTGTACTTTTGTAGCTATTTACTTGCCAAGAGCTGTGGCATGCAATACAACTTATATTTTTATGATATGATTTATGATTACTTTTAGATATATTTTTATGGCAGTTATTGCAACTTATGCTCTCCCAGTTTTTACCGGTATGACAGTTTATGCATTTTAAATTTGCTTTAGAGTGAACATCTTTTATTAGATTATGATACCTAATACCGTTGTGTCTGCCTTTATAGTAGCCATCTTTATTAATAGGAGCTCTGTAGCTTTTGTCAAAATCTTGTGGAAAAAGCCCTAAGTAGTCAGTACCTATAAAATTGCCCTTGTGGCACTTTAGACACTTTTTTTGTTTTGCTTTAGCTAAGTGACTATCTTGTTTATTAGTATGTTTATTGTGACAAGCTAAGCAAGAGTTATTTGTTTTATTAATAGCTTTACTTTTAAGATGACATCTTAGGCATTTTCGCTTTAGAAGATCATCAACTAATTGCTCTTTTTGTGTTATTGTATGTGCAGTATTTTTTAAGTTAAATTGTGTAAAGTTACCATCTATTCCAAAGGCTTTTTTAGTAAGTGTTATAGCCCTATTTAGAGTGTAATGGTTGCTTTTTTTACACCTTTTATATTGTGTATTATGGCAACTAATACATTCATTAGCAAAAGCTACATTTATAGGTATAGTACAAAATAGAGTAAGCTTTAAGTAGTTAATAATACACCTTTAGTATTTTATTTTAATTATACCTATTTTTTCTTTTTTATCATCCATTTTTTAAATGGTTGTAAAGACGATACATAGTCTGCTATATCCTCTAGCTCATTATTTGTTAAATCTATTGATGGCATTGCATTTGCACTGTAACCAAAATCTTTAAAATATACATCAGGAGTTCTTACATATGCCATAATTTCTCCTTTTGTTCTTTTGTAAGATACCATATTAAAATCTGGTCCCATACTTCCTGAAGCACGATTATCTACAGTATGGCAAATAACACAGTATGCTTTATAAACTGCTTCTCCCTTTTTTACATCTGCAAATAGTGTATTTGTAAATAAGATAAGAGTTAATAAAAAAATATTTTTCATGGTTTCTCCTTTAGTTTTAGCATATTATATTAAATCAGATAAAATTACTCTTAAATAAGTTTCAATTATGATAATTATTATATATTTGGTAACAACTCTTTAGAACAGCTACTCTTTTTATTAAAAAATAGCTCTTTACTTCTATTGAAATCGTTATATATTTTATCGCTCCAACTATTATGACAAATTATACATCTGTAAGCTTTTGTTATTTTTTCTATCTCTTTTTTATTAAATGCTCTTGCTCCATCTCTTGAAAAACTCTGTTTTTGAGTGCCATTAATATCTGTTAGTGCGTCAATATTAAATGTAAAATCAAAACCACTCTTTTTCGAATTAAAATATGGTATAAAGTTAAGTTTTTCTTTGCTATTGCTAAAGATTCCTTGCCCAAGTCCAAGTGCTGAGCTAGAGTTATGGCAATCTTTGCACTTTTTACTTTTGCCAATAGAGTGCGGACTCCATGCACCGTATGCTAAAGAGTTAATCCCCTTATGATAAGTACCATTTTTGTCGTATATACTCATTATAACTTGGCATCCTGGAGCAGCAGGCATAATTTTGCCGTTATAGCTAATAGCTAAAGTGTTATCTTCATATCTTAAGTAACTTCTAAGCTCTAGCCACTCTCCTGAGGTCTCTTTATTTTTTATCCAATCAAAGCCTTTGCCATCTTTAAAATAAACTTCATGGCAGCCATAACAACTTGGAGTCCACTGCGTATGGCAAGCTGAACAATCTAACCTGTTGTGGAATGGGTGCTTATGATAAGAGCCTTTTAGTAACGGTAGATCTATTTTTTTTCCATCGGTTTTTCTATAAAAAGATATACTATTTTCTACTTTTTGTAAATTATAAAGTGGTGTTTTTTTTCTTTTTGTTATGGCAACTTTTTGTGTGGGCAATGGTATTTTTGCATTTATAGCAGCTAATTTAATAGCTAGAGGGTATCTGTTTGCATCTACAAATTTAGGATCATGGCAATCACTGCAGCTAATATCTACCGCACTCTCCATATGTAAATGGCTTTTGCCATCGCCCATTACACCAACTTCTGTATGGCAATCAATACAGCTTAATTTGCCACTACTATGATGAATATCAGCTGGTAAATTATAGAAGCTTCTATGTATATCTAGTTTGTTGTCTACTTTACCTTTACTATAGTGGTTGTAGCCTTCGCTTTCAAATTTACCTATATAGCTTAATCCAATTCTATTAGAACGATTATGGCACTTTAAGCATGTATCGTTTTTAATTCGAGTTGTAAATTTAGAGTGTTTAAAGCCATTTAATTTAAATGTTGAGCTACTTTTATCTTCTCTATGGCAATCTATACATCCTCCACCTCGTTTTGGTATATCTTTAAAAGATGCTTCATCTTGATTTATATGGCAAGCAGCACAAAGTTTGCTAAAGTGGTCTTCGGCAAGTGTTAATTTAGTGCTAGGTTTATCTTTTAAATCTTTAATTCCACCACTTTTTTCTATACTCTTTGTCTCTTTAAACTGAAAGCGCAAAGTATCTAAAATACCACTTTGAGTGTTCATAATTGAATTACTTACTCTATTTACAATATCTTTATGGCACTTTACACAAAATATCTTTGCATGCTCTAGTCTTGCTGGATTTTTAACCATACCTTTATGTGCTAAGATTTTACTATTAGCTACTTTATTACCACCGTGACAACTAGCACAGCCCATATCTTCTATCTTATGAAAGTTATCTATATCGGTTGTATTTTTATGGCAATTTAGGCAAGACTCTTGCGCAAGTAAGTAAAATGTTAGTATTAAAGTTAGTGAAAGTATTCTCATATGGTTGCCTAAGGTAAAGTTTTCTTACTTTACCAAATTTAGGCTAAAGATGTAGTTATTTTCTAAAATACATCTTCTCTTTAATGTTCTTATATGTCCAAGGGTTACCAGCATTTTTCCAACCATTTTTGGTTCTGTGTTTAGTCTCTTTGTCTTTTCCACCTTCGAAACCATCAATTACTGTATATACTTTTTTAAAGCCTTTATCTGCTAGTAAATTTGTTGCGTATGCACTTCTGCTACCGCTTCTACACATTAATATTACTGTAGCGTCCTCTTTGCTTAAGCCTTTTTTCTTAACTACATCTTCTACATCTGCTTCGAAGTTATCGTTAAATGGTGCATCTGCATATCTTTTTTTCTTTTCGCTCCATTTACTAAAATCTTTAAAGTGTAGAGGAACATTTTTATCCATTAAGTTTGTATGTCCTACATACTCTATCTCTGCTGGTGTTCTAACATCTATAAGTACAACTTTGTCTTTATTTTTATCTAAAAAAGCTGGTACCTCTTTTGCGCTTAAGTAAAGATCTAGTTTAGTTTGATGCTTCTTTTTAGCAGGTTTATCTGCTGCATATGCCCCTGTTGTTAGTGCTAAAACTACACCTACTGCCATAATTTTTATCGCTTTTTTCATTATTACTCCTGTAAAAAAATTAGGGAATTACCCTTTAAGCCTTAATTTTTTAAAAGGCTTAAAGGATAATTCATGGGCAGAGCCCAAGATTAACAGCCTAAATCAGGCATTGCTCTTCGTTTTGGTTTAGGCTTTTCACTATTTTGGCTGCTTGTTTCTTTGTTTGCGCCATTTATCTCTTTAAGTAGTTCAAATATTGCGTTATTTTGTGAATCAACTTTAAAAGCTTTTTTTGCAAAATTATTTGCTTTATCTTTGTCGCCACTTTTAAGTGCCTCTTTTGCATTTGTAATATATGTTTTACAAAGCTCTTTATTGGCTTTTTGTTGTGTTTCGTAGTTTGTAGATGCCACTGTTAATGCACCAGCTGCAACTATTAAGCCAAGTCCTACTATAGAAACTATTTTACTCATAATTAATTATCTCCCTTTTTATTAACAACTTTTTTCATTATACCCATAAACATTAATAGACCAAAAGATGCTACTAAAGTTACTATATAGGATACTCTTATATCGTTAGTTCCTAGTAGATTACCTATAGTAAATCTTCCAAGGTTATGTCCATTTGCCAACTCTCTTAGTGCTTCGTAAGTGTTGTATATTTCGAAATAGAAATACATACCAACCATTAAGCCAACTAAAAATACAATAGCATCTATTTTTAGTGTTGCTACGCCAGTTGCTGCAGTTCCAGGACACCAGCCGCTCATTACCATACCTACACCAAATATGAGTCCACCCACAATATATGCGTATGTGTAAGTAGATGGTATAAAAATATTGTTATAATCTATATACCCAAATGATGAAGCAATAAATATAAGTGTTGCAGCAGTTACAATAGCACTTACCATAACTTGTGCAACCATATTATTTTTAAAATAGAATATTGGTGCAATGTGTGCAGCTGTTGCAAAACCTGCTCTCTCTAGTATAAATCCAAACATAATACCAATAGCTATGGCTACTATTAGGTTTGTTTGATTGTCCATAAATCCGCTTGTAAATAGAGGTAAAACTACGCTATCCATTACTCAACTCCCCTCCATTGATTTTTAAATAAAAATGCGACTAAAAAGCCTGCACCAAATGCAGAAAGCATAAATATCCATGCTCCTACACTCATTGCTGCTGCACCATCTAGTGCTTGCCCGCTTGTGCAGCCTCTTGCTAATCTTGTACCAATTGCAACTAAAATACCACCCATAAATGCAAAAATTAATCTTTTAGAACTAGAGTAGTTTTTAGCTTTTGTAATTTCTGGTTTTACTCTTCTTGCTAGTAGTGCACTAATTAAACCTCCAATAAATATACCAATTACTTCGATAACTGTCCAGTTTATTAGTGCATTGCCATTACTTAAATATTTTGTGGCATAAGCATTTTTAGCAAACTCTGGATCTGCACTATAGGCAATTTGTGCAGTAGCTCTTGCAAATGCTCCACTTGCACCCATACCTTGCCCAGCTACTATAAAGCTAATAAATAGGGCTATACCCAATATTATACCAGCAGTTATAGGCGACCAATAGTTATTTTGTTTCATATTAAGAAACTCCTTTTAAAAGTAGTAATTAATTATATAGCTAAAGAATATTAGTTTATTATTATCTATATAAATAACTTATATTATTGTATCATAATAATTTAGATTATTTAGTAATAATTAAAAAGAAAGTTTAATTATAATAATTTTTTATGTTACTAAATATCACATATTAATATTGTTTATTATAATTATAAATTTAAAGCTAAAATAAAATTAACACTTGCTTAACAATTCTTAGATAGAATTTGTTAATCTACTTTAAAGGATAAATATGAAAAAGATAATCTTACTATTAGGATTAGTTGTAGCAATATTTGCTGCTGAGCATAAGGGCTTAAGTATGCCTAAAAATTATAGAGCTGTGCCGTTTGCAAAGGCCGAGATTTTGCAAAGTGGAGAAAATAAGATGTATTGTAGTAAGTGTGGAATGACTCTACCTATGTTTTACAAAACCAACCATGTTGCAACTGTAGATGGCAATGTAACTCAGTTTTGCTCTATGTTTTGCTTAATAGAGGCGATAAATAGTGCAAAAGAGGTAAAAGATATTAAAGTTGTAGATAACACTACACTTAAATTTATACCTGCAAATAGTGCATTTTATGTGGTAGGAAGCTCTAAGCCAGCTACAATGGCTGCAAAAGTTAGTAAGTATGCTTTTGGCACAAAAGATGCAGCTAATAAGTTTATGCAAAATTTTGGCGGTAAAATTATGAGCTTTAAAGATGCTCTAGAGCTAGCTAAAAAAGATTTTAAAAGCGATAGCCAAGCTAAAAAGATACGCCAAGTTAAGGCTGCTAAAAAGGGCGAAAAGATATATAACTCTAAGTGTAAGCCAATAGAGAAAAAATTTAACTCAGTAGCAGAGGCTAAAAGTTATATAAAAAGCTCTAAAGTGTGTGGCGATTTAAAGGGTAAAGCACTGCAAGCTACAGCTTTATATCTGCTAAGCAAATAGAGACTATTTGCCTATTTTAAACGGCTCTACTTTAGGGTCGTTACTCTTTTTTACCTCTTGTGTATCGCAACAATTTAGTAGACTTTTAGTTGGATTATTAATATAGTCGTACCCTCTGTATATAGTATATAGCCCATAAAATATCACTATTATAGAAGATAGGTTCATCATTACTTTTCGTATATTGCTTTTAGAAAGCAAAGAGGTAAATAGCCCCAAAGTAAATAGGGCAGGAACAGTAGAGAGCCCAAATATAAACATAACCACCCCTCCCCAAAGTGCACTACCAGTACTTGCTGCTGTAACTGCATAAAAGTAAACCAACCCACAAGGAAGTAGCCCATTAAGTAGCCCTAAGAAGTAGAAACTAAATAGACTTTTAGACTCTATTGCACCTCTAAAACTATTTTGGTACCACTTGCTTTTAAAAAACGAGTGCTCTAGTTTGGTTAAAAAGTTTAGCTTTCCAAGAAGCGATATGCCAGTTAGTATCATAAATAAACCAGCAACTATTGTAAGAGTTGCAATAGCTATATTATTAAAGCTTACAACCCCGCCAATTGCACCAAAAATAGCACCTAAAAATATGTATGTAGTTACCCTACCAAAGTTATATGCTAAATGCGATAAAGAGGCTTTTGTTTTGCTCTCTTTGTCGCCTACTTTAGAGCTAGAGTAGGCTATTACTATACCACCACACATTCCAATACAGTGCCCAATAGAGGCAAGAAATGCAATTGTAATTAGTGAGAGAATATCTATATTGTCCATTTAAATACCTAATATTTTTTTACGCCACTTTGGGTTAGCTAAGGTCTGCCCTCGTAGCATTCTTAGCTGCATCTCTTTAAAGTCTATAGAGCCGCTTTTAGCACTCTCTAGCGAGCCAAAACCATAATGCATTGCGCTGTGGTAGTTAATGCTATATTTGGCTTTTTTTGCATCTACCCACTTTTTTGTATCGGTTGTGTGTACCCAAAGAGTGGCTTTATCTTTAAATGGTTTATCTTTTAGCCATAGCACCATACAGCCTGGGTCGTCAAAAAACCAAGTTCTACCATCTGGCGATACTGCTTGTGCTGCATTTTCGTTAGTATCTATTAGCATTGCACACTGAGTGTCGTTTGTTTTGTGTAGTTTAATTGGTAGGGCTTTGTGTTTGGTATTGCCCTTTACAACAACAATTGGTGCATCTTTTTTAGCCATAGATACAACAATAACACCAACAACCCCTAAGATTGCAAATGTTAATAGTAGGGTTAGTAGTTTTTTCATAATAGTACTCCATTTTTTAAGTAGTATATCAAAACATAGCTACTATTTAGCACAATAAATATGCTAAGTAGCCATATAGATAACTTCTTTAATTTTTTATAATCTGCCTTTAGCCATAGCTTAAGCAGAGCCCAATCAAGTGAAAATATTACGCCAAATGCTAAGCTACCCCAGATTAGATAGCCAACATAGTAGTACTCTTTTTGCATCATACAAAATGGGCACTTGTGTGTTGGTAGCTCGTAAACATATGTACCAAAAAAGTAGACAACACTATAGTAGCTAACTACTACAAATAGCGGCGCAATTATAAATATAAGAGCCTCTATTTCGATTAATAGCAAAATTACAAGCGAGATAAAAAGTAGCGCTAAAAGCACTAAAAGCATCTGCATATCTAGCCCAAATGGCAATGGGTTGTGCCCCTCTAGCGTGCCATATAGCGTAGAGCAGCAGCTAACTGGCGCATTTATATCTATATTGCTAAGGTATGCAAAATCTAAATACCCCTCTAGTAAAATTAAAAATACCACAAGCAGTAATGCGTAACTTCTGGTTTTAAATATTGGATAGTATTTTGCCTCTAAGTCGTAGCGCTCTAGTGTAAGGGCAACTACTAAAGTGGCAATTGTTAAAAACTTTACCCCAAGTAGCACCATACCATAAGAGTTTGCCGACACAACGCCAGCAGCGCACATTGCACCTGGTATGTAGATAGATATGCTATCTAGAGTATATACTAAATATATAAGTAAAATCACCTTTACAGTAAGTAAAAAGTTGCTAATTATAGAGCCTAGATATATGCTTTTCTCTAGTGTGTATTGCTCTTTACTTGTAGAGTTAAAGTCCCATTTAAGTACGGCTTTAATGGTAATAAATAGTAAAATTGCACAAAGTATTAGTGCTACAACTTCGCTAAATGTGTAAATGCTTACATAGCTATTTAGCAGTAGCTTATCCATTTATAATTTGCCCTTGCTCTATTTTTAGCACTCTTGCGCTACTTAGTTGCTCGTTAAAAATCCTATCGTGTGTTGCTACAATTGCACTTAGTCCGCTGCTGTTTAGCTCTTTAAGTAGCTTTATAAAGGTAAGTGCATTCTCTTTATCTAAGTTTGCTGTTGGTTCGTCGCAAAGTAGCAGTTTTGGGTTGTTTACAATAGCTCTTGCAATTGCAACTCTTTGCTTTTGCCCACCCGATAGATACTTAACATCTTTTGGTGCTAAAGAGGCGATATTTACTCTATTTAGTGCATTTAGTGCTAGCTCTTTTGCCTCTTTTAGTTTAATGTTGCTATTTGTAAGTGGTAGCATAACATTGTCTAAAACGCTTAGGCTCTCTAGCAGATTAAAGTTTTGAAAAATCATACCAATTTTAGATGCTCTAAAGTGGCTTATATGGATATCTGGCAATTTTGCTATTGGCTCGCCTAGTACCTCTAGCGCGCCACTTGTTGGTTTTTCCATGCCTGCTATTAGCGAGAGTAGGGTAGATTTACCACTGCCACTTACACCTTTTAAAATTAGTAGCTCGCCACTACTTAGAGTTAAATTTATATCTTTTAAAATTTCGTAAACTCTGTTGTCGTTGTTGTAACTTTTATTTAGGTTAGAGATTTTTACTATCATAACATTGCCTCTTTTGGGTCTGTAATTGCTATACGCCAAATTGGTATAAGCGTGGTTGCTAAAAACGATAGTGCAAAAAGTATAAATATAGATGCAATTACGCCATAATCTATAGCCACACTTAAATTTGCAAACTGCTCTAAGTTGTCGCCACCTAAGAATATATTTATAAGAAGTGGAGCGTTAAAGTTAAATACATAAATATACGCCAAGCTTACCCCAACTATAAATGCAAACAGCACAAGGCTTAGGTTTTCGAAAAACTTTAATTTTAAAATATCTTTTATGCTCCAGCCTAGTGCTCTAAATATGCCTATCTCTTTTTTCTCTATAGATGTTGCTATGGTGTATCTAAGATATAAAATAAGTGTAAATGTTGTTAGTGTAATTAAAAATAGGGCTAAAAATATTCCGCTTTTGTAGTCGTATAGTCCTTTATATGCTTTTTTAATATCATCTTTAGTAATTACTTTTATATCGAAATATAAAGACTCTATTTTATCTTTAATGGTTGCCTTTTCGCTGTCGTTTGGAATGTTTAGTACAAAATCGCTTGCGCTGTTTTTATTTATGCCTAAAATCTCTTTAGCTAGGTTAATTGGCATAATTGCAATATCGTTGCTAAATAGGGCGCTATCTCTGCTTAGGGTGCTATATATTTTTATACTTTTAAAGTTACCACTTGGTGTTATAAAGCTAAAGTTTTTGTTAAAAAAGTTCTTTTGAAAGTAGCTATTTAAGCCACTACCAACAAGCATAGAGTCGGTTTTTAAAAACTCTTTTAAATCTATATCTTTTGTTAGCTCTTTTATGGTTTTGTTTGTCTGCTCATCAAAAAAGTCTATACCAACTATTAGTGCGCTTTTGCCATTTTTTAGGGCGTATCTGCCATATACTCGTGCATTTACGCCGCTAACTCCTGGTATCTCTAGTAGCTTATCTTGCCAATTAAGGGGTGCACTTACACTCTGCCCTGCTGCTATTTTTTGCACCACAAAGTCTGGCTGATTTTTTAAATTGCTAAGTAGGCTAAATTTTATAGAGCTACTAATAAATAGCGTACTGCTTAGCAAAAAGACAACAACAATAGATACAATACTTAGGGCAAAGTATCTGCTTTTGTTTTTAAATATCATTAAACTTAAAAAGTTAAACTCTAAACTATTTAGCATATACAAAACCTTTTTTATCGATTTTTGGCATTAGTGGGTATATGTTGTTAATGCCCTTTTTTAGGAGCAAAAACCTATCTTCTAAAATGGCACTACCTAAAGAGGGCTCTACAATGGCGCTACATTTGGTAAATGCCAACTGCTCTTTAGCAATTTTGCCACTCTTTATAGATATATCTAAAAGCACATACGAAAGTAGTATTATGGCAAATAGGCTAAAGGCTATATATTTTTTAATCACTTAACTCTACCCCATCTAAGCGCAATACTAACTTTGGTGTAATATCTTTAAATAGCATTAGCTCTCCGCCGTGGTCGTTTATAAAGCTTGTTGCCTCTTTTTTGGTGCTAAATGGTATAAACTCTCTACCCATAGGGCCATACTGCTTAGAGTCGTAAACATAAAAGGCATCTTTTGCATTAATGCTATCTAGGGTGTAGTAGTTTGTAACCTCTATTTTTGTAATTTTATCTCTGTTGTATTTAAAGTCGCCATCAAATAGTAGGTACTTTAGCATATCTTTAACGCCATCGAAATAGTTTTTTTTGCCATCTACCTCTATAAGTGCTACCCATTTTGGATACTTATATACAAACATACCACAAACAGGGCACTTAGCGCCATTTGGTACATCTATTTTGCTATGCTTATGGGCACTTTTTGCATTTAGGTAGTGTGCTACTAGCTCTAGTTTTTTGCTATTTAAATTAGCGCAGGCATTAGAGCTTTTAAGTTTAGATAGTGCCTCTTTAAAGGTTGTAGTATTTTGAGGTAGCTTATCTTTATTGCAAAAAACAGATGCTATTTTAGAACCCTTAAAGGCTAGCTTTTTTAACTTTGCAGAGCTAATTTCGTTTGCAAAAAGTGTAATAGATAGTATAGAAAATAGTAGTAATAGTTTGCCCATTTAGGTAGCTCCTAGTAAAAATTTTTCTATATTTTACAAAAGTTTTGTTAAGCGAGTGTTAAATACTTATTACATAGCCTTTACCATTAACTTATAATTAACCATAATAGGGTAGAATTAGTTACTAAAAGCTAAATTAGGAGCATCTATTGGATACAATTAATAGAATTAGGCAAGAGGTACATAAAGTTGTTGTAGGGCAAGAGAAGATGGTAGAGAGCCTACTTGTTGGGCTAATATGCCAAGGGCACATACTGCTAGAGGGTGTTCCTGGGCTTGCAAAAACAACTACAATTAATGCTCTAGCTAAATCTTTGGGGTTAGACTTTAAGAGGGTTCAGTTTACGCCAGACTTACTGCCTAGTGATATTATAGGTACAGAGATATACGACCCAAGTAAAAATATATTTAAAATTAAGCAAGGTCCAGTTTTTACAAACCTTCTATTAGCCGACGAAATTAACCGTGCTCCTGCAAAGGTACAGTCTGCACTTTTAGAGGTTATGCAAGAGCGCCAAGTAACAATTGGCGACGAGACATTTAAACTAGATTTACCATTTTTAGTTATGGCAACACAAAACCCAGTAGAGCAAGAGGGTGCATACGAACTGCCAGAAGCGCAACTAGATAGATTTTTAATGAAAGTTGTAGTTGGCTACAATACAAGAGCAGAAGAGCTAGAGATTGCGCGTCGTGTATCTAACAACGCTTTTGAGAGTATAGAGCAAGTTGCCAACGCACAAGAGCTAATGCGAGTTAGAGAAGAAGCTATGGATGTACACTTAGATCAAGAGATAGAGAAGTACATAATAGAGCTAATATTTGCAACAAGAGAGCCAAAGAAGTACGGCTTAGGTAGTATAGAAGAGTATATAGAGTTTGGCGCAAGCCCAAGAGCAAGTATCGATATGTATAAGGCAAGTCGCGCGGTTGCTTATATTAAGGGGCAAGACTTTGTATCGCCAATAGAGATTGCATATATTGCAAAAGAGATACTAAGACACCGTATTATTTTAAGTTACGAAGCACAAGCTGAGGGGATAACCCAAGATATGATTATCGAAAAAGTTTTAGCGTCAGTTCCAATACCTTAATGAGTAAAAAAGCAAAACAGATAAGCTTAAGAGCTAGAAAACAAGTTTTTGGCTCGCTAAGTGGCGCTAATTTAAGTAGATTTCAGGGCGAAGGCTTTGAGTTTGCAGAGCTAAGAGAGTATGTATATGGCGACGATGTTAGAAAGATAGACTGGAAAACAACAGCAAAAGCTGGCAAGCCATTTATTAAAATATACTACGAAGAGCGAGAGCTAAATGTAGTAATTTCGACTCTGCTTAGTGGCTCTACATATTTTGGAGCTACTGTGCCTAAATACGAGTATATGATAGAGCTTATGGCAATACTAGGCTACTCTGCTGTAAAAAACAGAGACCAATTTTCGCACATTCTCTATGCCGATAAACTATATAGAAAAACCAAGCCATCTAAAAAGGTTTATGCAGTTAATAAAGAGATAGAAGAGGTTGTAAAGTTTGATGTACTAGGAAAGGCGGCAAACTACAATGGCTGGATAAAAGATTTAAATAAGTATGTTCGCAAAAAGTCGCTACTTATTATGATAGGCGATTTTGTTGGTGATTATAACTTAAGCTTGTTGGCAAAAAAGCACGATTTAATTTTAATTATAGTTAGAGACCACTTTTTAGAGAACTTAAAGCCAATGGGCGAGATAAGGCTAATAGACCCTGGGTATCTAGATAGCTTTAGGGGTAATTTAGACGAAGATACAATTAAAGTATATAAAGATGCTTTAAGAAAAAATGATACAAAGCTATATAAGCACATAAGAGAAGTGGGTGCTAGGTATATTAAAATATATACAAATCAAGACCCTTATGTAGAGTTATTAAAGAGGTTAAAGTAGTGCAAGAGTTAAGAGATATAAAACCGTTAATAGAGCTTAGTGACTACTCTTTGTATCTGCTAATATCTGCTGTAGTGGTTGGATTGATTTTTGCATATAAGCTGTTTATTTACTTTTATAAATACGCAAAAGGCAGCTGCAAGGTTAATTGTAATAAGTATTACTTTTATATGTATTGCAATGTAGATTGGTCTAAACCTAAAGAGGCAGCTTATTTAGCTACAAAGTACGCAGCCGTATTGGCTATAGATAAGCGAAGAGTCGAGCTATACGAGCAGCTAAGAGTTAGGCTAGATAGATACAAATATACAAAAAATATAGATAAAATAGATAGTGAAACAATGAACTACTATAACTTATATAAGCAGGTGTGTGATGAGTCATTATAGTTTTGAGTTTCCGTATGCATTTTTGCTTATTTTACTCTTTTGGTTATGCTTTAAGAGATGCCCAGCTAAGTCGCTAGCTATATATTTGCCATATATTCATTTGCTAATGGGCAAAAAAAGGGTAAAGAGCAGATGGCTAGAGATATTTAAGTGGCTAGGTATAGTAGCATTAACAGTCGCACTAGCTTCTCCTGTAAAGGTAGAGATTTATAACAATATTAAAAAGAAGAGCAGAGATATAATGCTAATTTTAGACTCTAGTAAATCTATGCTAGATAGAGGCTTTGATGCTAACAATCCAAAGGTAGATAAATTTAGTGTTGTTGTAGATGTTGTATCTAAGTTTGTAAAAGATAGAAGTAGCGATAGAGTAGGGTTAGTTAACTTCTCTAGTAGTGCGTTTATTGCGTCGCCACTTACATTTGATAAGAGCTATCTAGAGTATATTATAAGCAAGCAAAGAGTGGGGCTAGTAGGTAGCAGAACCGCAATTTACGATGCATTACTACAAGGTATTTATATACTAGAAGACTCAGAGGCTAAAGCGAAAATTGTAATATTGTTAACTGATGGTATAGATAATATGAGCACAACAACATTTAACGAAATAAAAGATGCAGTAGCTAAATCTAAACTAAAGTTATATATTGTAGGTATAGGGCAAAGAGAAGATTTAGATGTTCCAAAACTTCAAGAGTTAGCAAGCTCTGGTAGGGGTAAGTTTTACTTAGCTACAAATAGCTCTGCATTAAGTAGCATATACAAAGAGATAGATAAGAGCGAAACATCTAAGGTTAAGGGCGAGAGTTATAAGCAATATACATACTATTACTACTTTCCGTTAATATTTGCTATTATTTTCTTGTTATTATTTGTATATTTTAAGAGTGCAAAAGGGGTTGCAAAATGAGTTTCGAGAACCTACCACTACTCTTTTTACTACTAGTGCCTTTTGTGCTGTTTGCAATTTTAGTTTTAACAAACAAAGAAGGCATCGAGAGGGTGTTCTCTAAAGAGGTGCTAGATAGAATAAAAGTAGAAGGCAACGGGCTAAGTAGCAGAGTTAGAAATTTAATATTTTTTATGGCAATACTATTTATGATTATAGCAATTGGACACCCATATGTTCTAAAGGGCGAAAAAGAGATAGAGCTAAATGCCCTAGAGACAGTGGTGGCACTAGATATCTCAGGTTCAATGCGAAGTACCGACAGATATCCAAATAGGCTAGAGTTTGCTAAAGTTAAGACAAAAGAGCTACTAAATAACTTAGTAGATGATGAGGTTATGCTTTTAACATTCTCTAAAGATTTGTATCTAGTTTCGCCAATGACAAAAGATAAAGATATCTTAAAACAAGTTGTAGATGGCATAAATAGCGACTACCTGCAAGGTGCAACCAACTTTACACTACTAGCTAATGTTGCAAAGCAAAAGCTAAAGAGCAAGATGCAAAAGATACTAATAGTTATAAGCGATGGCGCAGAAAGCGAAGATTTAGACAACTTTGAAGCTGTTATTAAAAAAGAGGGCATTAAACTATATGCAATTTTAGTAGGTACAAAAGAGGGCTCTACGGTGCCTGATAGCAAAGGCAAAGCTATTTTAAATAACGACAAAATAGTAATTAGCCGCATAAACGAAAGGCTAGGAGAGATAGCTAAAAGCAGCGGGGGAGATTACATAATAGCAAAATACGGCGAAGACGATACATATGAATTGTCTAAAAAAATAAGTAGCAATGTTGCATATGGCAATGGCAAAAAAGTAATAAAAGTAAAAGATAAAATCGAGCTATTTTACTATCCGCTAATTGTTGCAACAATATTGCTTATTTTTGCTTTTAGCTCGCCTCCTCGCAGAGAAGATTTTAAAAGGAGCAAAGAGTGAGAAGGGTATTAATACTGTTTTTTGCAGTTACACTAAATTTTGCTTCTATTGTTGATTTTAATAAAATCTCTAAAGCCACTTTGCTATATAATAGTGGTAACTACAAAGAGTCTTATAGTAGCTTTAAAGAGCTAAAATCAGATACTCCAGAGGTTAACTACAACTTAGCAAATACGCTATATAAGCAAGGTAAGTATAAAGCTGCAATTAAATACTACAAAAGAGCCTTTGGAGCAAGCGTAGATGAG
Source organism: uncultured Nitratifractor sp. (assembly GCA_964517485.1). GTDB lineage: Bacteria > Campylobacterota > Campylobacteria > Campylobacterales > Sulfurovaceae > JAADEQ01. Next base: position 16,336 of record CAZFCZ010000066.1, read on the forward strand.
GCTAACAGAATATACAATATTGGAAACTGCTACTTTTTGTTAAAAGAGTACGATAATGCAATATTCGCATACAAAATGGCACTAAAATTAAAAGATGACGAAGATACTAAAGCCAACTTAGCACTAGCGTATAAAATTAAAAACAGACTAAAAAAACAGAGCAAAAAAGATAAACAAAAAAAGAAAGAGGGCAAAGGCGCTAAAGATAAGCAAAATAAAGGCAAAAAAGGAAAGTCGTCTAAAAAAAGTACTAACAAAGATAAAAAGCTAACAAAAGAGGAGCTTAAAATGCTTAAAGAGTTAGAGAAGAAAACTAAATTTAAAAAAGAGTTAAAAAAGATGCTAAATAGATCGCTTAAAGACAAAAAAGCGCCTGTTTTAATGTATAGAATAGATAGCGGTAATACTAAAGCCAAACCTCAAGAGTTAAAACCATGGTAGGAGAGAGAATGAAAAAATTTATAACTATATTTATTTTGGTTTTATTTACAAGCCAAATTATGGCAAAAATACCAAGAGTATTTGTATCTGTAAAACAAAAAGATATCAAAGCTAATGATACAGTCGAAATACTAATAGGGGCCGAAGCTAAAAAAGGCTCTAAGTTTAAACTACCCAAAATAGATACCATTGGTGGCTTTAAAGTGCTATCTAAAAAGGGTAAGGTTACATATAGAATTTTAGATAAAAATGGAACAAAAATACCACTTGTAAAAAGAGTGATTAAATACACACTTAAACCTACAAAGAGCTTCGATATGGCTAGGTACGAGATTTTAATAAATGGTAAAAAATTTAATACTGTCGCATTTAGAGTAAAAGTAGCTACTACTGAAGATAAAGCTTCTACTAAAGTTAAGCCTAAAAAGCAAGAGTCCCAAAAAACAGAAACAAAAAAAACAGAACCAAAAAATAAAAAACCTGCTAGTAAAGAGCCTAAAAAGCAAGAGTCTAAAGCTATAGAAAATAGTAATATTAGTGCTGTAAAACAAGTAGAGCCAAATATTCCTAACCAAGAGCCAGATAACAGCCTAAGTAGTAACTTTATATTTAAAATGAGTAGCAGTAAAAAAGAGCTAGTAGTTGGCGAATCGTTTATAGTTAAAGTAGAACTCATAGAGCCAATTAATCTTAGTAGTCAAGATTTAAACTACTTTCCTCCAAAGTTTTCGGGCTTTAAATTTCAGCCAATTGGTGATGGCAAAATAGAAGAGAGTAGCGATAGTGTAATTAGAACTATAGAGTATTTAGTAACACCAACAAAAAGTGGTACTTTAACTATTACGCCAGCTCGTGCTAAAGTATCTATTGCACTAGCTGCGCAAGGGCAAAGCCCATTTGGTTTTTTTGGTAACGATATAGAGTGGAAAAAGCTTACAACAAACAAGCTAACATTTAATGTAAAAGAGATACCAAAAAAGGTAGATTTAGTAGGTAAATTTAAGATAGAAACAATAATAAGCACTCAAAAAGCTAAAGCTAATAAGCCATACGACTATACAATTAAAATTACAGGCTTAGGCGACTTAGACGACTACGAAGCCCCTAAAATTAATATAGATAATATTACTATATACAACGAAGATGCAGAGATTAAACACATTATGACAAAGGGTGTAGTAGTAACAAGTTATAGCAAAAAATACACCTTTTTATCAGATAAAGACTTTACAATACCAGCTATTAAAATCAAAGTTTATAACCCCGAGCGAAAAAAGGTATATACACTTAAGAGCAAAGAGGTTAATGTAAAAATTAAAAAAATAAATAGCATTAGCTCTATTCTTAGCTCAAGTAATACAACTAAAAAAGATAGCACTACAACAAAAGAGCAACCAAAAGTAAAAACAGCTAATGTTAGTACAACTTTAAATAGTGCAAAAGTAGCAAAACAAGAGCCAAAAGAGATTAAAAAAGTAGAAGAGCTACTACTAGATAAAAGCTACTATAAGCGCAAATACAGCAATGGCTACCCACTAAACGCTATCTTTGGTGCACTATTTTTAGGCTTAATTTTAGGTGTAGCAGTAACAATTTTACTACCAGGTATAATAAGAGTTAAAAAGAGTAATGCAATTAAAAGTAAACCATACTCTAGCTACGAAGAAGCACTAAATATATTATATCCACACACTACTAAAAGCAGTGCCATCGAAGATATGGTAGCAAAACTCTACGAAGTAACAAATGGAAATAAAGAGCTAAAAATAGACGATTATGCACTTACAAAAATGATTAAAAAAGTAAAAGCCAAATAAGCTATTTTGGCTTTAAAAGAGGGGTATATTAGTGTTTTATGCTCTTGGCGTAAAATAAGAATACTACACTATTGCTTTAAATTCTAATGTTTCGTTAGTATATAGTGGTTTAATGACTTTTCTTATGCCATGTCCTGCATTTACCTCTTTTGATATATCGATAAGCTGATATTTTAATAAAAGTTCTAAATCTTTATTTAAACTTGAAGGTGATTTTTTTAGCTCATCAAGTATTACACTATAATAAACTTTTGTTTTATTTTTAAGGTATTGTAAAAGTGCAGTTCTTTGTGGTTTTAAGATATTTAGTAAATCATTTGTCTCCATCCAAATAGTATGTTTTGGTGTTACTTTTTTATTTTCATCAATCTCTTTTGCACTATGTAAAGCTGATTCAAAAAAATCATCTATTGTTCCATTTTGAATAGTTATCATTTTATAAACTCCTTTAAATCATTTTTAAATCTATTTACTAACTCCTGATAGCTTGTAAAATCATCTAACTCTATTATCTCTCCAAAGTAATGTTTATGGTGAAAATTGTGACTATTATCATACCCAACAACTCGTCCATTATCATTTGGAAATATATTTTTATTTATATAAGCCATATTATATTTTACTATTTTATCTTTATATTCCCAAGCTTCGAATTTAATAATACCACCACCTTTAATTTGAGAAACAATAAATTGCTCATTAATTACTTTAATATATTTTTTCTTTTTAGATGTAGCCATAAATCTATTATATCAGAATTATTTTTAAATGTAAAGCTGTTATAAGAGATTTATTAATGTAGTAAACTCTATATCTAATTTTTAATGTAACAGCACAAACCATAAAAAGTGGCTTGTGCTGGTAAAGTGTTATGAGTAAATTTAAATTCTTTAATCTTCTAGGCGTATTCTTACGCTTTTAGCGTGTGCGCTTAGGCCTTCTATATCTGCTATTAGGGCGCACTCTTTGCCTACTGCTTTTATGCCCTCTTTGCTAAAGTTAATAATTGAGCTTTTCTTTAAAAAGTGCTCTACACTTAGTGGCGAGTAGAACTTTGCTGTTCCGCCAGTTGGTAGTGTGTGGTTTGGGCCAGCAATATAGTCGCCTATTGGCTCTGGTGTGTTCTCGCCTAAGAAAATTGCACCAGCGTGCTTAATTTTATCTAGCAGTGCCATTGGCTCTTTAGTTACAATCTCTAAGTGTTCTGGTGCTATTTGGTTCATTAGCTCTATTGCTTCGTTAATATCTTTTGTTACAATAATCGCCCCACGCTCGCTTATAGATTTTCTTGCTATCTCTTCTCTGCTTAGTTCTTTTAAAAACTCTTCTACTTTTTTGCTTACATTATCTGCTAGCTCTTGGCTAGTTGTAATTAATATAGAGCTTGCCATCTCGTCGTGTTCGGCTTGGCTTAGTAGGTCTATTGCAAGGTAGTCAGCTCTTGCGCTGCTATCTGCAATAACACCAATTTCGCTAGGGCCCGCTATCATATCTATATTTACTACGCCATAAACAAGCTTTTTTGCTGTCGCTACAAATATATTACCTGGACCTGTAATTACATCTACTTTTGGAATAGTTTGTGTACCATACGCCATTGCTCCAATTGCGCTTGCCCCACCAACTTTAAATACCTTATCTACGCCACACAGATGACAAGCAGCTAAAAGAAGCTCGTTTAGTTCGTTATCTGGCGCTGGTGTACATATAACAATCTCCTCTACACCTGCAACTTGCGCTGGTATTACATTCATAAGAAGCGAACTAGGGTATGCTGCTTTGCCACCTGGTATATAGAGCCCAGCACTATCTACTGCTGTTACTTTTTGCCCTAAGATTGTGCCAGTAGTGTCTTCTTGCATCCAAGTTTTTGGCATTAGTTTTTCGTGATAATCTTTAATTCTATCGTACGCTAACTGTAGGGCACTCTTTAGCTCGCTGTCTATATTTTCGTAAGCCTTTAGCATCTGCTCTTTACTTACTTGTAACTCTTTATCTTCTTTTGGTTGCCATCTGTCAAACTTTGCTATTTGCGACTTTATAGCGCTATTTTTATTAGTTTTAATATCGTTAAGAAGCTCTTGTACAATACTAGATACTCCGTCTATATCCATTTTACCACGATTTAAAAGTTCGCTAAATTCATCTTTAAAGTTACTATTGCTTGTTTTTATAATTTTCATTTAAATCTCCATACTTTCTTTGGTATCTCTTTTTCATTGTTATATTACCTAATAATCCACCTTGATGAATATATATTAAGTTGCTAAATAGCTCTTGGTTTTGTAATATTATAAGCCAAGATTTAGGGTCATACAGAAGCTCTAGCTCTATATTTAACTCTTTTTGTAATTCTAACCAAATTTGATAAAACTCTCTATATAGCTTGCCAAAATGGTACCTCTTTTTGGTATCTAATATAGTTGGATAGTAGTTGCTCTTTGCCTCTAGTTCTTTAAATTGTTTTATTAGATAATCTTTGCTGCCAACGCAAGGTGTTGTGTAAACCTTGATATTAGAATTTAACTCTTTTAAAGCCTTACTTAAAAATAACGAAGTCGCACCAGTACCAGAAGATAGAAATACTTGATACTCTTTATCTTTATCGACTTGCTCTATTAGCTCTAGGGCTAGTTTTTTTACGCCATAATAGGCCTCTTTTTGGGCAATACCCTCTTTTATAACTATAGAGTTTTCGCCTTTTTTAATATTATCGTACCCCTCTATTAGCTGCATACTATTTTCTAGTGCAAGTTTTAAGTTGCCCTCTGGGTTCTCTTTTAGTAAGTTTGGCATATGGTTTGCATGGTATATAAATTTTAAGCCCATCTCTTTTGCAAAGTAAGATAGCGAATACATAGCATTAGATTGTATAGAGCCATAAGATATAATAGTATCAATATTTTTAGGAAGATTATTTAAGTAGTACTCAACTTTTCTAGCTTTGTTACCCGATAACTCTTTAGAAATTAAGTCATCTCTTTTAATTAAAAACTCTAAACCCCTAAAGCTATATTGCTCTAATGGGGTTGGAGTATTAAGTTTTATAGACAATTTAGTATCTATCTATAGCATTTAACTCTTCGAAAGCTCTTATAACTCTCTCTCTTGTCGACTCTTCGCCAGCTCTTAGCCATTTTCTTGGGTCGTAATAGTTTTTGTTAGGTTTATCTTCGCCTTCTGGGTTACCAATTTGCCCTTGCAGGTAGTCGTGATATTTACTTTCGTACTCTTTTACACCACTCCAGAATGCCCACTGAGTATCTGTATCGATATTCATCTTAATTACGCCATAACCTAGTGCTTCTGTAATCTCTTCGGGGCTAGAGCCACTACCACCATGGAATACAAAATCTACTGGCTTCTCTTTTGTATTTAATTGCTCTTGAATATACTTTTGAGAGTTATCTAAAATTTTAGGCTCTAAGTGTACATTACCTGGCTTGTAAACACCGTGTACATTACCAAAAGATGCTGCAATAGTAAATCTATTAGATATAGCACTTAATCTTTTATACGCTTCGAAAACCTCTTCGGGTTGTGTATAAAGTGCGGCGTTATCTACATGAGTATTATCTACACCATCCTCTTCGCCACCTGTAATTCCAAGCTCAATTTCAAGAGTCATGCCTAGCTTATCCATTACTTTTAAATACTCTTCGCAAGTAGATAGATTATCTTCTAAAGACTCTTCAGAAAGGTCTATCATGTGCGAGCTAAATAGTGGCTTGCCAGTTGCATTAAAGTGCTCTTTGCTTGCTTCTAATAGTGCATCTATCCATGGTAACAGCTTTCTAGCTGCGTGGTCTGTATGTAAAATAACAGGTACTCCATAAGCTTCTGCCATAGTGTGTACATGTTTAGCACCGCTAATTGCACCTAATACAGCAGCATTGTCGCTTTTTAAGCCTTTTCCAGCATAAAAGCTAGCCCCACCATTACTAAATTGTATAATAACTGGCGAGTTAGCTTTAGCAGCGGCCTCTAATACAGCATTTATAGAATCTGTTCCAACAACATTTACAGCAGGAAGTGCAAATTTATTTGCTTTTGCATATTCGAAAACTTTTTGTACATCTTCTCCGCTTATAACACCTGGTTTAACTATCTGCGATAGCTTTTGGCTCATGTAAATCCTTATTTAACTATAATTTTTGCTCTTTTCATCATTCTATCAACAACTTTCTTCTGCTTAAGTTGCATAATAATTACATTCTTAACTTTAGAAAATGGAACTGTTTTACCCTTTTTTACAAAAAGCTTTTTGTTTGCATTGTATGCTTTTTTAGCCTCAGAAGTACTTACCTTTACGCCTCTAGTTTTTTTAGACATCCATGCATTTGCAATAACAAAGTCTCTCTCTTTTTTAGTTAACTTTCTATAAGCAGTTTTAATAACAAGCTTATCCATTGCTAATCTTTTAACAATCTCTTTTTTATCTTTTTTATTTAGCTGAGAGTACTTTACTTTACCGTTAGTTAATACTTTTAGTAATTTATTAGCCTCTTTTTCTGTAATAGAGTAACCATTTACACTACCTATAACTTTTGCTGTTATAGTAGCTGTAGTTAGTGTTGTAATTACTGCTAAAGCAGTTAGTAGTTTTTTCATTAAAACCCCTTTTTTTGTTTAATATGGGTAATTATACATAAAATTTGTGAACAAATTGTAAATAGTGTCTATTTGCTACTATTTAATGTGTTCGTAATTTTTGCTTTCTCTTTAGAGCTATCGATAGCATCTTTTACAGCTTTGCTAAATTGCTCTTGTCTCATTTTTGCAATAATTTTATCTTTAACTTTTGCAAACTCTGCAGTACCTTCTGGTTTTTTATCTTCTAAATATATTACATGGTAACCAAATTGTGTTTTAACTGGCTTTGTAGTAATTTCACCCTTTTTTAGTGCAAAAGCTGCATCTTGAAATGCTGGAACCATTTGCCCTTTACCAAAGAATCCTAAATCTCCACCATTTTTGCCGCTAGGTCCAGTAGATTTCTCTTTTGCTAAAGCTATAAATTTATCTTTAAGCTCGTTAGCCTTTGTGGCTTTTAGAGTTTTTATTATATCGTTTGCCTCTTTTTCGCTCTTTACTAAAATGTGTCTAGCGTGTATCTTTTCTGGTTGTTTAAATTGGTCTTTATTATCTTGGTAGTATTTATTTGCTTCAGAATCGCTAATTAGTGTTCTTTTATATACTTTATCCATCCAAGTTTTTATAACTAAATCTTTTCTAAAGTTCTCTAGTGCTTTGTTAAAGTTTTCATCTTTTTCTACACCAGCTTTTTTAGCAACCTCTGCTAGTAGCTCTCTCTCTATAAGCTTATCTAGTAGTTGCTTTTGCTGATCTTTGTTTAATTTATCAAAACTACCACCCTGAGCTTTTAAAATAGTATTAATATCCTCTTTGCTAATTGGTGTTCCGTTAACTGTTGCTAATACCTCGCTTGCATTTACAGATGCAACTAATAGCGCCGATGTTAAAATTGTACTTTTTAGTAGACTCATATAAACTCCTTTAAAGTCTTTTTGAAAATTTTAATGATAGTATACTAATGATATTTGTAAGAATTCATTAATATAGGTTAAAAATGAGTAAAAAAGATATAAAATTACCAAAATTAGCAACTAAGATAGAGATAGATGAGATAAAAGAGATTTTTTTAAAGCACTATCCCGACTCTGTAACAGAGCTTAACTATACAAATTTATACGAATTGGTTGTCTCGGTTATGCTCTCTGCACAGTGTACCGATAAGCGTGTAAATATTATTACACCTGCACTTTTTAAAAAGTATCCATCTGTAAAAGAGTTAGCAGTTGCTAATTTGCAAGATGTTAAAGAGCTTATAAAAAGTTGCTCTTTTTTTAATAATAAAGCAAAAAATCTAATATTAATGGCACAAAAAATAGAAGAGGATTTTAATGGCCAAGTGCCACTAGAGCAAAAAGATTTAATCTCTTTAGCAGGAGTAGGGCAAAAAACAGCCAATGTCGTGCTAATAGAGTACACAGGCGCAAACTTAATGGCTGTAGATACCCATGTTTTTCGCGTAGCACACCGTTTGGGCTTAAGCAAAGCATCTAATGTAAAAGATACCGAGGCTGATTTAGTAAAAAAATTTAAAACAAACTTGCACCAACTACACCAAGCTATGGTACTTTTTGGTCGCTATATCTGCACCGCCAAAACCCCAAAATGCGATGAGTGCATACTACCCCACCTTTGCAAAAGCAAAGAGAGCTTTAAAGCAAAATAGTTTTGGTTTAATGTAAAATTATAAGAATTATAGTTTTGAAAAATTTTGAGTATTAAAATAAAAGTATTATTTCAAGATAATACATAAACAACTTGACTTTTTATTAAAATAATTGTATTATTCCTAAATAAACAATAAAAGGTAAGTATTGAAAAGTTATTTATATAATTTAGCAAATGTTAGAACCGGAGTTGTTTTATCTCGGAAAAAAGCACAAATTAGCTCATACAAAACAATCAAATACAATCAACTCTCTTTAAAATGCTTTGAAGATGGCATACAACCAAATAAAGAGCAAATAGATACTTTTATATCCAGTCAAGAGATAGATAAGAAGTATTTTACAAAAAAAGGGGATGTGGTTATTAGACTAAGATCACCAAATAGAGCCATCTATATAGACAAAGAAGATGAAGGCTTACTTATACACTCTCTTTTAGCAGTTATTAGAGTTCATAGTAGTCAATTAGATTCAAAATATTTAGCATATTTTATAAATGCAAATAAAACACAACAAACTTTAAAAAAAGATATCAAAGGCACAACTATCTCTATGTTAAAAACTAAAGATATAGAAAACTTAAAACTTAGTTTGCCACCTTTAAAAGAGCAAAAAAAATTAGTAGAGTTTTTAGAGTTAGCAGATAAAGAAAAAGAGTTGTTAAAAAATCTCATAGAAGAAAAAAGAGATTTTCTCAAGCAATTTTAGATACCATTATAATACAAAACAAAGGATGATTATGCAAAAAACAACAAA
>CAZFCZ010000067.1:0-29356 GCA_964517485.1 uncultured Nitratifractor sp.
CAGGAAATTTACATTTAGGAAATTATTTAGGTGCAATAAAAAATTTTGTTGAACTACAAAATGATAAAAAAAATGAGTGTATTTATTGTGTAGTTGATCTTCATTCAATAACAGTAAAACAAGATGCAAAAATTTTAAGTAACTCGATAGAGTTACTTAAAAAAGAAAAAATATCTATTCAAAATATACAATTATTATTTTATACATTATCTTACATTTTTTTTGTACTACTATTTTCATATTTATTTTTTAATAAAAAAAATAAATACATATATAAAAATTCAAATAGAAAAGAAGATGAAGAAGTTACTAAAGTAAATAAAAATTTTGATTTCTCAGATCTGGATATTCCATTTAATTCTAATAATACTAAAAAATTAAATATTTTTCATATAAAAAACATGATTTATATGTTGTTTATATTAATATTTATATCTTTTTATTATTTTTGGTATATTTATATTTACAAATACTCTATTGATGAAGTAAATAATTATAGAAAAAATTTAAACAATACAATAAATCTTTATATCATAGATAAACAACATAATATAAATTCATTATTCACTAATCAATTAAAAGAAGATACAAAAACATTGTCTTTGCTAATTGAATCATTACAAAAAACAAATAAAACTGGAAGTAAAAATGCAAAAGAATTTACCAAAGTAATTAACAATTTAAATGAACAAATAAGAAGAACTGAAAAAAATATAAAAGAACTACAAGAAATTACACCAATAAAAAATGGCACTATTATTCATTTAAAATAAAATTTTATGGAAATCTAAGTAAAAAAATTATATATTATCACTATTTTGATTAAAAAAGGGGGATAGTATATGAAAATTGCAATAGGAAATAAATTTAGTAGAAGAGATTTTCTTAAATCAAGTTGTTGTTTAGGAACAATATTAATGCTGCAACCTAAAGAAGCTAAAGCATGGCTACCAGTAATAGTTTTTATAGGTAGAATTATTGCAAGAAGTGCTATAAAGAAAATAGGACAGTATATTGTAAGAAGTAGTGTTGCTAGAACAGTTACAAGTAGAACTATAAGTACAGTAGCTAAAACTGGTATTCTAGCTTCAACATTTATTAGTGAAGTTGAAGCAAAAGTAGCAGACTTAACAGAAGATGAAATTAGACAAATTGCTAAAAGAATGAATTATCCAGATGATAAATATGATATTTGGTTAAGGGATGAGCCATCTAGTTCCAACGAATTAAGCTATCATATTACAAATAATAAAAATAATAAAATTGATAAAATCATTAGAGTAGTTGTTTTAAATGAGAATAATGAAGTTGAAGATTCATTTGTTAGTAAGATTATTGTTAATGCTAATTCAACTATTAAGAAAAAAATATCTTTTGATGTTAGTAATACTAAGTATACAGGAGCTAAAAAAATTGTTTTTTTAGATGAAAATAACAAACCAGAAGTAAATACAAAACCATTATCTGTAATTATTGAAGATTATGAAAATATAAAAAAAGTACTAATTTAAAAGAGAAGAATCATCTTCTCTTATTACATAACTGATCTTTTAGCTTTTTTAGTGTCTGTTTAAGTGTGGGTTTTTTGGTTATAGACTTATAGTCTATATTCTTATTATAAAAACCTTTATCATTTTTCTCATAAGCTACAAGATAATAATAAGTATCTTTAGTATAAGGGTATTTATAAAACTCCAAACAGTAGTTGTTAACTACTACAGATCCATTAAAAGTTAATATATCTGTTATATTTACTGTTGTTGCATTAACTTTAATTAAAAATATTAAAGTAAGCATAAACATTGATTTTTTCATGTATATTCCTTTTTTTGATATTGTTTGAACTTAATGTATTAAATTCAAACTCATCAAAAAAAGGAATATACACATAAATTATAATATATTTTTATGTGTTTGTAAAATTTAAATTATATTAATTACAAAATAGCCAAAAAAATTTAGATTATAACTAGATATTTAAGCTTAATTGTTAGCTAAATATAACTTTTTTAATATTATCAATAATCAAGATATGCTAAATCAATTATTTAAAGAGGTTGAATATACAGAATATATTAATTTAGGAAACAAGGAAAAAGAAAAAATTATACCAAATATTATCAAAGGTCAGAAAATAACTTTTACCTCTCCAGCTCAAAATCCCTCTTAATTTTTTCTTCACCCTGCTCTATTAGATATTCTATAGTAGCAGTAAGTGTTTTTCTATTGAACATTTTTTGATATCTTTGCATTTTTTTATACTGCTGTTCAGTCATAGACAGTAGAACTTTTTTTATTTTTTTCTCTTTATCCTCTTTTTTTGGTCTACCAAATCTTTCAAACCTATCTTCTGCCATAATTAATTTGCCTTTTTTTGTAATGTTATTATTATACTATTAATCATATTAAAAATATATAATAAACTATTTTTTATTAAATAACTTTATTAATTATAAGTTATTTAACTTTTTACTAAGTAAAAAGTAGATATTATTAGTTATATATTTACAAAAGGATTAAAAATGACTATAGATGAAAAGTTAATATTTGATACTTTGTATAATAAGTACAAAAAATTATTACTTAGTAAAAAAGAGTGTGCATTAGAAATTAATAGAAGTTGTTCATCTTTAGATAGGGATAGAAAATCTGCTGTTGGATTACAATATATTAAAGAGCAAAATGGAAATGTATACTACTCTCTTATAGAGATTGCAAAATATATTTTCTCTTCACAAATTAAAACTATATAATAAAGTATTTGATATGAGTACAAATAGACAAGAATATCAAAAAAATTATAAAAAATATCACTATTCAAAAACAAGAAAAATTATTACTTTTCCTCTATTAATTGAAGATTATATAAAATTAGAAAATAGTGCTAAAAGTATTGGTATTTCTAAAAATAGTATGTGTAAAAATATTGTACTAAACTACTTAGAAAATATTCCTAATACTTTTCAGACTAAAGAGAATAAAGAGTTAATACAAGAGTATATGAGAATTAGCAGAGGTATAGCCACTAATATAAATCAAATGGCAAGAAGTTCTAATATAGGTGAAGTAGTAGATATTAATATTTTAATACAATCTTTAAAAGCTTATGAAGATGAGTTTAAAAAACTACTATCTAAGCTATTATAAATTAGACTTAAATAATTATTATGATTATAAAAAGCCTATCAAGAGCCACCAAAAGCTTTGAAGCTTTATATAATTATCTTACAAGAGATACAGAAAGTATTTTAAATACTTTTAATCTTTATTCAAATGCTTATGAAAAAAATAGAGTTATAAAAGAGTTTTTAGAGAATGCAAAATTTATTAAAAATGCTAGAGGTAAAAACTATCTTTATCATGAAATAATTTCATTAAATAAAAATAAATTATCATTACAAGAGCAACAAGATATACTTATTGATATAGTCAATAAGTATATTTCTTTAAGAGCTCAAAATCATCTTACATTTACTGCTTTACATTTTGATAAAGAGCACCTACACATTCATTTGATGATTAGTGCAAATGAACTAGAAGGAACTAAGAGAGTAAGACTCTCTAAAAAAGATTTTAGTACTATACAAAAAGAGCTAGAACAATATGTTAATAGTGCATATCCACAGCTTGGGGCTACTAAACACTACAACAAAGATTTAAAGCAAATAAAAAGTAAAAAAGAGCAATTAAAAGATTATCTTATAGATCTATTTAATAACAGTAAAACTAAAGATGAATTTAAAAAATCTATAGAAATTTTAGAAATTGAATTTTACACTAGAGGTAAAACAGTAGGTGTTATTTTTAATGGTAAAAAATATAGATTAAAAACCCTTGGAGTATTACAAGAGTATGAAGATTTAGTAAAAAAACTAGACCAAAATAGAGAAACAACCACAAAAAAAGAGAAAAAAGATGATAAAAAAGTTGATTCAAATAAAAATGAAACTAAAATATCTACAAGAAGAGAAGAGATGAAAAAAATAAGAGAAGACAAATATTCAGAAGCAAGAAGTAAGCAGTGAAAAAGAACTAATTGGAGGGCTAAAAAGATGGAAGATAGGTTTTATTCTAAAAAGAGTGATAAGGATATTAATAAAAATCAAAAACAAAAATCTCTTAAAGACAATAAAGAGTGGATAGCATTAAGAAAAGCAACAAAAGCTGAAAGATTAGCAAAACAGAAGAAAAAGTTTAAAAGTTCTGAATTTAGAAAAAATAGAAAAAACAAAGAGAATCAAATAGATAAAGAAAGAAGCAGATAAATGCAACAGCTATTAGCTCTTATGCTTTTTATATTTATAATATATCAAATTATGAAATATATATTAAAAGTGATTTTTGGTATTAGTAAAACTTCAAATACTACAAATAATATTTTAAGACACTTTGCATTCAAACCAATAAGAGGTATTTGGGGGTTTTTAACTGGTACTACTACAAAAGGCATGATGGGGCATTTTGAAGAGAGAAAATTTTTAAAGTTCTCTAATAAAGGTATAGTATTAAATGGTGCTGATAAAAAACTATCTCAAAAAGATAGTTTTAACCATATGGGAGTAATTGCAAGAACTGGTGGAGGTAAAACAAGTACATATATAATACCAAACATTTTAAAATTAGCTCAAGATAAAAACTCTTTAGTAGTAACAGACTTAAGTGGTGAGTTGTATCAAAAAACAAGTGGTTATTTAAAGAAAAGAGGTTTTAAAGTTTATATACTAGATCCTGAAGATTTAGAATCATCTATAGGTTATAATCCACTATATTATGCTCTTAGTTCTATAGAGATAGATGAGATAGCAGAAATTTTAATAAAATCTGCAAATCCAGGGAAGATTAAAGCAGAAGATAAAATGTGGCTTGATGGTGCAAAAACTTTTTTAACTATACTTATAAAAGTACTTGTAGCAACAAAAGATTATAACTATATAAATTTAGCTAATTTAAAATATCTTATTAACAATTTTGGAGAAGATGGCAGTAACCTAGATGAACTTATTTTTAAATATGCAGATGAAAAAACTTTTAATGAGTGGAAAGGATTTGTAAGTGGAAATACAAGAACTGTGCAAAGTTTTATTAGTACAGCTAATACAGCTTTAAATGCTATAGGTATTAATGATAATTTAGCTACTCTTACTGCTTCTCATACTATAAATTTTAAAAACTTTAGAGAAGAAAAAAGTATTTTATACATAAGAATACCAGCACAAAAGCAAGAGCAGTATAATTTTTTATTAAATCTTTTTTACAAACAATTTTTTAATGTAATGATGGAAAAATTACCAAATAAAAATGATTTGCCTATCTATTGTTTACTAGATGAGTTTGGAAATATGAGTATTCCAAATTTTAGTAATACTATTACTACTATCAGAAAATACAAAGTATCAATATCTATAGTAATACAAGACTTTAGCCAACTAGAGCAAAGATATGGAAAAAGTGAAGCACACACAATAATTAATGGTGGTATAACTGGAAAGCTATTTTTTGCTGGTGCAGATTTGCAAATAACTAATATGCTTACACAAATGATAGGGAACAAGTATGTAAATATGCTAGATGAAGAGGGAAAAGTACATCATGTTAAAGAACCAATTTTCAGCAATGCAGAGATAAGAACAATGAAAGATAATGAAGTGTTACTTATATATGGTAACAAACTACCTCTAAAACTTACTGTAAAGCCCTATTACAAGGATTTTATACTTAATAGCTATACCAAGACTAAGTCTATGGAAAACAAGGGCTTAAAAGGGCAATATACTATCCAATATATCAAACTAGCTACAGAAGAGTAAAATGCAAGTATTTCTCTCTCCTATACTCTACAGAGTACAAAACCTTTTTACTGTTCTAGGGAGTGAACTACAACATATCAATAGTGACAATATATTTTATATTGCTATCAATAGTGGAGGTGTTTTTTTAGCTTTTTACCTTTTATCAAAATATTTCAGAGCCTATCTTGTAAGATTAGGCTTTTTTATGTTTGGGGCATGGATACTTTGGCAAGTATCAGGAAGAAGCCATATGTTACATACCTTAGATTTTAATGCAAGTCTAGGCATGTTATTGCCGCAGCTTGAAATCCCTAGTCTTACGTATCTCATAGTTAAATACAGAACCCTCTATCTGTACAACAAAATAGTAGAACTAATTTTAACCCTCCTTAGTCCATTTGTTTGGCTTTATCAACACTTAACTAGACTTATAGACTACATCAAAGCCAAACAGGAAGAGAAAATCAATAAAAAGGCTTATGAGAGATATTATCAAGAGGACTTCAAAGAGCAACAAAAAGCAGAATGGGAAAAAGAACAAGCAAGACAAAATGAGCAGAGCCAAAGAGAGTTTAGAGAGCAAGAGCAAAAAAGAAAACAACAAAAACAAGAACAACATAAAAAGTATGAAGAGCAGAAAAAACAGTATAAAGAAGAGAGTAAACAAAGCCAAGAAAAAAAGAGTACTTCAAGATGGGATTCTACAAATTATTATGAAGTTTTAGGAGTTGATGAAACAGCAACAAAACAAGAGATAAAAAAAGCCTATAGAGTTTTAGCAAAAATCTATCATCCTGACTTGGCACTTATGGACAAAGAAGAAGCGGAAGAGATTTTTAAGAAGATTGCTAATGCTTATGAGAATTTGGGGTGATTTGGGTTAAAAAGTGTTACAAAATGAATAAATGGCTATTTTTTTAAAATACTTCAAAAGTCTATATTTTTCTAGTGACTAATAGGTGACTAAAATTATTTTTACTTTTTAGAAAGTTTCTCAAAGCTCGTAAATAAGGGGGTTGATTGGGGTTGTAAAAAGTATGGCCGGGAGAGGGGGATTCGAACCCCCGGTAGGTCTCCCTACACCGGTTTTCAAGACCGGCACGTTCAACCGCTCCGACATCTCCCGAAACATTAATAAGGTGGAGGCGGCACCCAGATTCGAACTGGGGATCAGAGCTTTGCAGGCTCCTGCCTTAGCCACTTGGCTATGCCGCCGATGTTAGAATGAAATAATATTATAAGAGTATAATATTTTTTGATTTAAATGTATAGTGGTGCCCGGGGCCGGACTTGAACCGGCACGGTCACAATGACCGGGGGATTTTAAGTCCCCTGTGTCTACCAATTCCACCACCCGGGCATAATAGCACGGTGCGGCACCACATATTATATGGAGCGGGAGACGAGATTCGAACTCGCGGCCCTAACCTTGGCAAGGTTATGCTCTACCCCTGAGCTACTCCCGCACCTACAAACTAACTGTTTGTGAGCGAAATTATAGCTATATAACTTTAAAGAAACTTTAAATAAAGTAAATCTTTTATAACTTTTTTCAAAATTTACTCTTATCTGATTTTTGGTATAATAGTGCGATTTTGAATAAAGGAATATTTATGAGAAGTGATGAGATAAAAAAGGGGTATTCAAGAGCCCCTCATAGAAGTTTACTTAGAGCAACAGGTGTAAAAGAAGAAGATTTTGATAAGCCATTTATTGGTGTGGCAAACTCTTTTATAGAGATAATCCCTGGGCACTTTTATCTAAACAAAGTTAGCGAAGTTATTAAAGACGAAATTCGCAAAAATGGTTGTGTGCCATTTGAGTTTAATACAATTGGAGTTGACGATGGTATTGCAATGGGGCATGATGGAATGCTTTATAGCCTACCTAGCCGTGAGATTATAGCAAACTCAATAGAGACAGTTATGAATGCACATAAGCTTGATGCCATGATTGCAATACCAAACTGCGATAAGATTGTTCCTGGTATGATTATGGGTGCACTTAGAGTTAATGTTCCTACACTATTTGTAAGTGGCGGCCCAATGGCTGCTGGGCATATGAACGATGGTACACCAATCGATTTAGCTACTGTTTTTGAGGGCGTTGGCTCTTTTGAAGCGGGCGAAATAAGCGCTGAAACACTAAGCGAAATGGAGTGCAATGCATGCCCAAGTGGTGGTAGCTGCTCTGGAATGTTTACAGCTAACTCTATGAACACATTAATGGAGGCTATGGGTATAGCACTTCCTGGAAACGGAACAATTTTAGCACTTACTAAAGAGAGAGAAGCGCTATTTAGAGAAGCGGCTAGAAGAATTTGCGAAATTGCACTAAGCGACAAAGAGAGCCAAGAGAAGCTTAAAATGCGCAACATCTTAAATGAAAATGCAGTTAAAAATGCATTTGCAGTAGATATGGCAATGGGTGGAAGCTCTAATACGATTTTACATATGCTAGCAATTGCAAACGAAGCTGGTGTAAAGTTTGATATTGCAGATATTAACAACATTAGTAAGCAAGTTAGCCATATTGCAAAAATTAGCCCAAGCCTTACTACAGTACATATGGAAGACATTCATACTGCTGGTGGTGTAAGCGCAGTGTTAAAAGAGATGACAAAAAGAGACAACTCTGTTTTGCTTGATAATTTGACAATTACAGGAGAGAGTCTATTTGAAAGAATTAAAGATGCTGAAATTAAAGATACAGAGATTATTCATACAATCGATAACCCATACTCTGAGGTTGGTGGGCTAGCAATTCTTTTTGGAAATCTTGCAGAGCAAGGGTGTGTTATTAAGACAGCTGGAATTGTTGGTGATAGAGAGTTTAAAGGTAAGGCTGTATGCTTTGATAGCCAAGACGAGGCAATTGCAGGTATTACAAGTGGCAGAGTAAAAGCTGGTGATGTTGTTGTTATTAGATACGAAGGCCCAAGAGGCGGCCCTGGTATGCAAGAGATGCTAAGCCCAACTAGTCTTATTATGGGTATGGGTCTAGGCGATAGTGTTGCACTAATTACAGATGGTAGATTTAGTGGGGCAACTAGAGGTTTAAGTATTGGGCATGTATCACCAGAAGCTGCAGAAGGCGGAATGATTGGACTATTAAACGATGGCGATGAAATTTACATAAATGTTGACACATACGAAATTAGTGTAAACTTAGATGAGCAAGAGATTGCAAATAGAAAAGCTAATTTTAAACCTAAAGATAAAGAGCTAACAAGTAGATGGTTAAGACAATATAGAGCACTTGTAACAAACGCAAGTAAAGGTGCGGTGCTCGAAGCATAGGGCATAAGCCCTATTAAAGTAGCATAAATTTTAAGCTACTTTAAAAATAGAGATTACTTTTTCTCTCCTAAAACCATTACAAAGTAATAATACTCACCCTTTTTATAGTATGCCATACCAATATCGGTAAATCTTTTATTCATTAAAATTTCGCAATGAGGTGGATCGTTTAGCCAGTTTTCTACTGCTCTTTTAAAGTTTGGCATAAGTTGATTTGTTTTTGTATTTTTAATAGATACTCTTGCAATATTTTCTCCAACTAAGTTACCTGTAACAAATGGAAAACCAAAATATTTTATTCTATCTATAAAGCTACTTTGAATTCCTTCTTTTGAACCAGCAATATCGTATGATCCACCTGAACCTGCATGTTTTACAAAACCATTAATCGCCATATCGTTTACATGAGCACTTGCAGCATTTGCAAGGTTGTTATTCCAATTAATTGGTGCAACCGATGGACCACAAGTTGCGCCTTTTGCTCTTATACTATTTACATAATTAAGTGTTTGTCTAAAGTTATCTGTAGTTACTGCTTCTTTAGGTGCATTAGTTACACTATTTTGCCCACTAATTCCATTAGTAGATGAACAACTATTAAGTCCAAAAAGAGAAACAATTACAGCTATCGCCATATAACGCATATAAATCCTTTTAATTGGGCTAAAAGTATTATATCTAAGTTATTTTAAAATTACAATATAAGTATGATAATTTAGTGTGAATTAGTAAATATCAATATATGATATTGATATTTACTGCAGTTAATTGCCTCTGCTACCTGGCTTAATAGCTGTTGAGCCATCTTTGCACATTGGGCAATCTTGTGGCTGATGTATTTCGAATGTAAAGTCTGCAAGTGCAAATAGTGGCTTGTTAGTTGGTAGTTTGCAGTTATCTTTTGGCTCATTTGTAGTGCCATCTCTCTTGCAAAAACCTCTATTTGCTAAAGCAGCAAATGCCACAACATTAGCACCTAGCTCTTCTATAATAGTTGCAGCCTCCATAGCAGAGCCACCAGTTGTAATAATATCTTCGCAAATTAAAACTTTTTCGTCTTTACTTACTTCGAAGCCTCTTCTAAGCTCCATTGAGCCCTCTTTTCTCTCTACAAAAATAGAGCGAACGCCAAGCGCGCGAGCAAGCTCATACCCAGCAATAACACCACCAAGTGCAGGTGCGCAAACTGTATCTATTTTAATACCACTTTGCTCTATTTGCTCTGCTAGCGCAGTAGCTAAAAGCTCTGCTCTTTTTGGGTCTTCTAAAACTTTTGCGCTCTGTAGGTAATTTGCCGAGTGATTACCACTACTTAAAATAAAGTGCCCACTTAAAAGTGCGCCAGCGTCTTTATAAATTTGTTCTACATTCATAGCTATACTTTTAAGATGTCAGCCTCTTTTGACTTAAGGGCTTCATCTATTTTTAAAACATGCTCATCTGTAATTTTTTGAACACTATCTTGCGCTTTTTTAGACTCGTCTTCACTTATCTCTTTCTCTTTTTCTAGACGCTTAATTTTGTTGTTTGCATCTTTTCTAACATTTCTAACTGCAACTTTTGCCTTTTCGCTCATTGCTTTAGCTTGCTTAACAATCTCTTGTCTTTGCTCGCTTGTCATTGGTGGGAAAAATAGCTTAATAAAATCGCCATCGTTATTTGGATTTACACCAATATTAGCTTGTTGTATAGCCTTTTCTATATCTGGCAATAGACTCTTCTCCCACGGAGAGATAGCAATTGTAGTTGCGTCCATTGCAGTTACACTTGCAACTTGGTTAAGTGCCGTTGGAGTTCCGTAGTAATCTACTTTTACATGGTCAACAACAGTTGTTGTAACTTTACCAGTTCTTAGTGTTAAAAACTCTTTTTTCATAGAATCAATGCTTTTTAGCATATGATCTTTAGCTTCGTTTAGAATACCATCTAACATTATATATCCTTAAATTATGTTTTTGTAATTTTAACTTGTTTTTGGTAAATATTGAGTTATTTTTAGAAAATTTTATATTTTAGTAAAATATATAGATTAAAAGAAGCATTAGCAAAGCACTTAGGCTTGCTAAATTAACTATTTTGTAGTATTACTCTCTTGCTTAGCTACTGGTGCAGCTGGTGCATTTGTTTTAAATGGCTTAACTTTTGGAGCTGGTGCAATTTTTTCTATAGTATCAACTGCACTTTTTTTATTATCTAATGAATACATATAACCTAGAGTTAAAGTATTTATTACAAAAAGTAAACCTAAAATAAAAGTTGACTTTGTTAAAAATCCAGCTGGACCTTTAGCTCCAAAAACTGATTCATTACTTCCGCTATATGCGCCTAAACCAATGCTAGAGCTCTTTTGAAGTAAAACCGAAATTGTAATTAAGATAGCTAAAACTATCTGAACAATGAATAGAGTTGATGTCATAATAATCCTCTTTAAAGCATAAAAATATATAATTGGCGCGATTATATCTAAAAAAAGCTTTTAAAGTAGGCATATGAAAATAAAAGAGCAGTTCGAAAAGAGTGCAAACAGTTACGAAGTTAATAGTAAAGTGCAGTTTTTTGGCGCAAAACATATAGTAAATGAGCTAAAATCACCAATTGGAAATATTGCAGATTTAGGCTGTGGTAGCGGCAGGGTATATAAAGAGTTAACAAATAGTAGTTATATCTACAATAGATTTTACGCTATAGACTTTGCAAAAAATATGCTAAATCTGCACCCAAAGGGCAAAAATGTAGAGCTAATAGAGGGCGACTTTAATAGTAGCGATACATTTAAGCATTTAGAGTCTTTAAATTTAGACACTATTGTATCTGCCTCTGCGCTTCAGTGGGCTAAAAATTTAGATGCCACACTAAGTGCTTGTGCAAAATGTGCAAAAGAGGGAGTTTTTTTAATATTTAGCTCTAAGACATTTAAGAGCCTTCATGAGTGTGGTGAAATAGACTCTCCAATATACTCTAAAGATGACATTATAAAAAGTTTTAAAAAGAGCTACAATGCAAAAAAAATAGAGCGATTTAACTACAATTTAGAGTTTAATACCACCCTAGATATGCTAAGATATATTAAAAAAAGTGGTGTTAGCGGTGGTCTAAATATTGGCTACAAAAAGATAAAGTATATTATAGATAACTACCCACTAAATTATTTAGAGTTTGAGACAATACTTTTAGTTGGAGACTCTATTACTAAAGATTAGCTAAATAGAGAGCTTTTAGAGTTAAAAAATTGTATATAATTTTGTAAATATATACTTAAATAATACTTCCAAAATGCTATAATATACCAATACTTTTACAGGAGCAAAGTTTGATTAAAATTTTATATTTTATAGTACCATTAATTGCTATTTTAGTGGCAATTTTTACAATTTTATTTACACCATTTGGAAGCAACAAAGTTTTAAAACCAGTTGCAAATAGCTACATTAATAAAAAAATTAAAGAGCCAAAGATAGATATTACTAAGCTAGATAGCAAATTTGGCTATATAGATATAGCTGCAAAAAGTAGTAACGGTATAGATGTTAACGCCAAGGGAGATATTGGTTATTTAAACAGCAAATTTGGATTAAAATATAACATATTTGCCAATAGTGTAAAGTTAGATAACAGAGATATAAAAGTAGATTTAAATGTATCAGGTCAGAGCGTTGGAAGTATTAAAAACTTAGGTATAAATGGCGAGGGTGTTGCATTTGGCTCTAATGTTAAGTATAAATTTATACTAAAGGATAAAAATCCACAATCAATAGAGGCATCTATAAATAGCGCTCAAATTGCTAAAATTTTTGCAATTTTAAATAAAGCTGCACTTGTAGATGGATTATTTTCGCTTAATGCAAATATGCCAAGTTTAGATATTAAAAACCCAAAAGGCAGAGCCGATATAGATATTAAAGATGGTAGATTTAACCACTCGCTAATTGCAAAAGAGTTTAAAATTAAATTACCTACAGACGAAAAATATAACGCTAGCATAAAAGCTGCCGTAAAGGGTAAATATATTGTTGGATTAGGCGATATTAACACCACTTCTGCAAAGTTAAAGATAAAAAAATTAACAAGCTCGCTAGATTTTAAGCAGACAAAGGGTTACTACCAACTCAACATTCCAAATCTTAGCAGACTAAATAAGCTAGCAAATATAAACCTTAGTGGCTCTTTAGTTGCAAACGGTGTCTTTTATGCAAATTTAGCTAAAAATATCTACCAAGTTGTAGCAACTACTAAATCTTTAAATGGTGTTGCTAAGTTAAGTTATAGTGGAAATAGTGCAAAAGCAACTCTAAAAGATATATCGGTAGTTAAAATTTTAAATATGCTCTCTATGCAAAATTATGTAACATCTGGAAGCATAAATGGTATTGTAGATGTTAAAAATATTAAGCACTTAAATGGTGGTTTTAATATTGCAACTAAGGGTGTGTTAAATAAAAAACTACTTAATGTTAAGCTACCAAGCTATGGCTACAATGTAAAAGCAAAGGGTCAACTACAAAATGGAAATCTCTCTGTAAAGGCAGCAAATATTGTAACAAATTTTGTAAACCTAAGTTTACAGAATGTAAAGTATTCGTTAATTACAAGTGCGCTAAAAGGGGCATTTGTAGCAAATGTTGACAACCTAAGAGCTCTAGAGATGTTTACAAAAGTAAAGCTAAATGGCAAAGTAAAAGCGCATGGGAATTTTGAAGTAATTAACAAAGATGTAAAGCTAAGTGTAAAGACAAAATCATTAGGTGGAGCACTAGATTTAAAGTACAATAAAAATAGAGCAGCGGGTAGTTTTAGTGATTTATCTTTGCCAAAAGTGCTATATATGCTAAATTTACCAAAGTATCTTTTAAAAGCAAATGCTACTGGTAATTTTAAAGTTATAGATATTAACAATCTTGATGGTGCATTTAATATAAAATCTTTAGGTAGCGTAGATACTAAAACTATTAAAAAGCTATACAACACAAATTTAGGAGAGCGCTTTAAGTACTCGATGATTATTAAAAATGGTGTATTAAAAAATGGACGCATTTTAACTAAGCCTAAAGCCAATACATCGTTTGGAGCGATAGCTTTTGACTACCTAAATTATGACACTAAAAGATCATCTTTAAGTGGTAAATATAAAATAGAGATAGATAATTTAAATAGGCTAAAACCAATAGCTGGTCAGAGCTTAAATGGTGCACTTACTCTTACTGGAACCATTAAGCAAAACCCAAGTCAGCTACTTATAACTGGCGTTGCAAACGAATTTGGTGGTGTAATTAACTTTATGCTCGATAACCCAAAACTAAAGCTAGAAGCTGCAGGATTAAGTGTAGTAAGAGTACTAAAAATGCTTAACTACGAACAGGTTTTAGATGGCGTTGCAAAGGCTAATTTAAAATATAATCTAAATAGTAAACTTGGTAACTTTAAATTAAACCTAGATGAAGCTAGGTTTTTAAACTCTAAACTTGTAGCATCGCTAAAGCAGTATGCCAATTTTGACCTATCTAAAGAGGTATTTAGCAATGCAATTTTAGATGGAGATATTAAAAATATAATTACTTTTAATTTAGATAGCAAATCGCAAAGAGTTAAAATTTATATTAAAAATGCAAAAATAGATACAAAAGCACAAACAATAGATGCTAGAGTTAAAATTACTCAAAAAAATCAAGACTACAACTTTAGAGTAAGTGGCCCAATTAAAGACCCTAATATAAAATTTATATTTGCTGGTTATGTTAAAGAGAAAGTAAAGAAAAAAGTACTAAAAGAGCTTAAAAAAAGAGGTTTAGATAAGCAGATAAATAAAGAAATTAAAAAAATAATACCAAAAGAGATTAAAGCTCTAAAAGATGACAACAAAACCAAAGAGCAAATAAAAAAGATAATACCCAAAGAGGTAAAAGGGTTATTTGATAAGTTATTTTAATGTTTGAATTTATTGAGTATATAGGTATTATAGCATTTGGAGTTAGTGGGTTTTTAGTAGCTATTAGACACAAATTAGATTTACTTGGCATATTAATATCTACTTTTTTAACCGCCCTTGGCGGCGGCATAATTCGCGATATTTTACTAAATAAAACACCATATTCTTTTACATACAACACTCCAGCATTTATAATTTTAGGTGTAATTATTTTTATGGTTATTTTTCATCCATATAAAAAAAGCGAACTCGAAGATAGCCCAATATTTATATTAAGTGACTCTTTGGGTTTAAGTTCATTCTCGATCTGCGGTACACTTTTAGCACTAGAGCATAATCTAAATTTAACTGGTATCTTAGCTGTTAGTTTTATAACCTCTGTTGGTGGTGGTATTGTGCGAGATATTATAATAAACGAAGTTCCATTAATTTTTAAAACTGGATTTTATGGAACTATATCTTTGTTAATTGCAGCTGCAATTTATATACTAAATTTATTAGAGTTTATAAATCCATATTCACTTATAGCTATTTTACTTTTGGCAACATTAATTAGAGTAATTGCATATTATAAATCTTGGCATCTACCTAAAATATAAATATATGTCAACTTTTTAAATAGTTCCATTTTATTAGGCTATAATTCAATAAAAAAGGATTACACAATGAAAAGGTTGGCATATTTAGCGATAATTTTTATAGCAATAAGTGGTTGTCATAGAGCAGTTGCTCCAGCTGGCAGTGTATATGGCAAGTGGTATAGTAAATCTGTAAAAAATATAAATAGTAACATAGTTGCCAAAATAACACAGCAAGAGCAATTTTACCAAAATGGTACTTTAATTAGCACTAAGTGGTTTAGCCTAAAAGATCACAGTGGTGTAAATTTAGGTGAGTTCTACATAACAAAACAGTTTAAATTTACTAAAAAATCAAAAGCAATAAAAGCTAAATTTATTAGATGCTCAACTGGTGTAACAAAGCAGTTAAAAGTTCATACTAGTCTTTACAATGAACTATCAAGAAGATGCAAATATCAAATTGGCGGAGGTAGAGTTACATCTAAGTTCTACAATGTACTAGGTAGCAGATTACAACTTGGAAGAAAAGTCTATTATAGAGAGTAACTTTACTTTAATAAGTTACTCCACTCCTTTGCTTTTACAAGCAAGGCGT
The DNA here is from genome assembly GCA_964517485.1 of uncultured Nitratifractor sp. Classification (GTDB taxonomy): domain Bacteria; phylum Campylobacterota; class Campylobacteria; order Campylobacterales; family Sulfurovaceae; genus JAADEQ01. The sequence continues at coordinate 16,188 of CAZFCZ010000067.1, forward strand.
TTTGGGTTCTAAATTTTGTTTGCGCAATTATGCTACTTTTATTAAATTTTACCTTCTGCTTTTTATAGGTAATAATTGCTCCATTCGGATTATTTTTAATATAGTTATTTAGCTCTTTAGTGTTTTTTATTACTTTAATTGGCTTTAAAAGTCTACCTGTAAAGTGGTATTGATTGTGGTATTTACCATAATGAGCTACCGTTATACCATTTTTTTGTAGCTTACTAATTTTGCTTGCAAAAGAGGTTAAATCTTGACTCTTTAGGTACAAGTTAATACTAAAGTGAAGTGCAAATATTATTAAAGTTGCGCCAGTCGCAATAGTTGCAATTTGCTCTTTTTGTGTTTTAGACTTTTTAAATACCAAATATAGTGCATATGCAAGTAGTAAAAGCCCACTTATAATAAATGCTTTTGTATCTAAAAACACCCTAATATAGCCCTTTATTAGCCACGGTGCTACCAAGAAGGCACTACCTAATAGCACAAAAATTGCAGATATTAGGTATGGTCTAAATATAGTATATCTACTTTGTGAGAGTGCTCTTGCGATTAATATTGCAAATGCTAAGAACTCTGGTGCGATATAAGCTATTTGCTTTCCACTAATTAGTGCAAAAATTAGCATATCTCCAGCTATCCAAACTATAATTGCTTTTAGACCACTATCTATTTTACTTGTAAGTTTACTAAAACCGCTCCAAAAGCCTTTGTGTAAAATCCACGGCATCATAATTACTGGCACCCAAGGAATATACCACCAAAAGGCTCTTTTGTGCGCAAATGCATCTACAGCCCTACCCGCATACTGCCCCCAAAATATGCCATATGCAAACTCGTCTCCACCCAATTTTGCAGCTGGTATAGCCCAAATTAGTGCAATTGCTATCCCAATTAAAACTGCTAAAAATCCCTTAATATAAAAGCTTAATTTTACTCTCTTTGGTGCCCAAAAAGATGCAAAAATATACAAAGGTAGCAGATGCACAAGAACAACTGGGCTTTTGGCTAAAATTCCAAAGCCAATTGCAAATGCTAATAGTGCGTAAGAGCTTAATTTGTCGTCTAAAATTGCTTTAATACCAGCATAAATAGAGAGTGCAACCCAAAAGCTTAGCATAATATCGAACATTAGCAAAGTTGAGTAAAAGCTAAATATAACAACCCCTACCCCAATATATGGAAAAATGCTAGCACCATAGGTATCTTTGCTCCACAAAAGTTTATAGATTTTATACCCAAGAACTACTACACCAGATGCAAAAATAAATGGTATAAAACGAACTAAGTTTTCGCTTACTCCAAAGGTGTGCCAAATTATTACTATTAGCCAAAAAAGTAGTGGTGGTTTGTGGTCGTATGGCATGCCATTTAATTGTGGTACAAGGTAATTACCACTATTGTACATCTCCCATGCTACGCTAATATAGCGAGTTTCGTCGATTATCATTAATGGCCTAAAGTATATTGCAATTACCATAGTAATAAAAAGTAAGAATATTGGTAGTATTAAATCTTTAGGGTTGCTCATTTTTCTCTTTTTAGTAGAATTATAGCCTAAATTTAATATAATATCTTCTATTATTTTAAAGGAGCTAAATGAATAGGCAAATAAGTGCAACTATAGTTATTGTTCTTTTTAGCGCTTTGGCTTCTTATTTTTTGCTAGATAAAGCACTTGCATCTTATTTTGCTACCAATCCATGCTGTATTAAAAGTTTTTTAGGCTTTTTTAGTAAATTTGGTATAAGTACATACTACTTAATTGGCTCGTTTTTGCTATTTGTTGCAATGATTAAATATAATAAAGAGCTATCTAGAGCCTCTTTATATCTTTTTAGCACTATTGCATCTTCTGGTATTTTAGTAATTATTTTAAAAATTATTTTTGCAAGGTATAGACCACCAAAATTTATAAACGAAGAGCTTTATGGTTTTAACTGGTTCGATTTTGGGTATATTGTAAACTCATTTCCATCGGGGCATAGTACAACTGCATTTAGTCTTTTTATGGCACTAAGTTTCTTGCAGCCAAAATTTAAGTGGCTATTTTTATTATTTGCATCGCTAGTTGCACTTAGTAGGGTTGCTCTTGGGGTTCACTATTTTAGCGACATTTTAGTTGGCTCTTTACTTGGTACACTAACTAGTATCTATCTTTACAATAGATTTTACAAGGCAAAAGTTTGAATTTAAGAGCCATACTAATTGTTGTTGCAATAATAAATTTTATTCTCCCGCTTTCGCTTAGCCCACTTTTTGATTTAGACGAAGGGGCATTTAGCGAAGCAACAAGAGAGATGCTACAAAGTGGCAACTACCTTACTACATATTTAGATGGGGCATTGCGTTTTGATAAGCCTATATTAATCTACTGGCTACAAGCTTTTAGTGTAAAGTTATTTGGGCTTAACGAGTTTGCTCTGCGCTTGCCATCTGCTATTGCTGGGCTTTTATGGGCATTTGCAATATATGCTTTTAGCAAAAAAGAGTTTGGGCAGAGAGTTGCATACTACTCTACACTTTTTATGCTAAGCGCGCTACAGATAAACATAATAACAAAAGCAGCAATTGCAGACTCGCTACTAAACCTATTTATAGCAACATCAATTTTCTCTATATGGATATTTTTAAAAGAGGGCAATAAAAAGTATCTATATTTTTCGTTTTTGCTAATTGCATTGGGTGCACTTACTAAGGGGCCTGTAGCGGTTATGGTACCACTTGTTACACTATTAATTTATATGGCTATTAAAAAGAGATTTATAGACTTTTTAAAGATAATTTTTAACCCAATTAGTATTGCAATATTTTTAGCAGTTACTTTACCGTGGTATATTTTAGAGTATTTAGATCAAGGGCAAAAATTTATTAATGGCTTCTTTTTAAAGCACAATTTGCAAAGATTTAATAGCACTTTCGAGAGCCATAGAGGTAGCTACTTTTACTATATTCCTGTACTTTTACTTGGGTTTTTACCATTTAGTACACTTTTAGTTAAAAGTTTAGCCAAAACAAAAAGTTTAATAAAGAGCGATTTAAATCTATTTTTACTAATTTGGTTTAGCTTTGTATTTATATTTTTCTCTTTCTCTGGTACTAAATTACCGCACTATATTATTTATGGCTACACACCGCTGTTTATTATAATGGGGCTTTATGCAAGCAACAACTTTAAACACCTTAGCATTGCTACAATTAGCCCAACTATAATACTATATATTTTACTATTTACTTTGCCATTTATTGCACCTTTTATAGAGCCTAAAAATCTATATGTAAAAGATATACTCTCTGGCGTCTCTGATTGCTTTGGTGTTAGCTATTTGGGTGCAATTACTTTAGTAATTATCTTAACAGTTGCAATTTACAAAGCTAACATAAAGCTAGAGTTAAAGAGCGCTTTATATGCTACTTTTTTTACAGTTGTAGTTAATTTTGTTGTAATTGCAGCTTACGGAAAGCTAGTTCAATTACCTCTAAAAGAGGCAGCTTTGTATGCAAAAGAGCATAAGTTAAAAGTTATAAGATACGGTATTACAATGCCAAGCTTTTTAGTATATTTAGAAGATAAATCACTTAAACAAAAGCCAACAAGCAAAAGCGTGGTAATTACAAAAAGTAAAGCGTTAAAAGACTTTAAAAACTACAAAGTGCTTTACTCTAAAAGAGGTATATACTTAATAGAGCTACGCTAATTTATTAAGCCTTGAGTTAGCGCCATGTAAAAAATAGTTGGGGCTATAATGCTTAGCAAGTAGTTTTTAAATACCATATGCAAAATAAAGGTTAATACTACTGCACTAAATTCGTAAGCTCCATAAGGTTTAGTTGTTAAATCTACTCCCTTTAAAGAGTAAAATATTAATATTGTCATAATAACAGGTGGAAAAATTTTTTCTAAGAATATTAATGCATTTGGTGGCTCACTTTTATTAAAAAAAAGAAATGGCAAGACTCTTGTAAAGTAGTTTACTACTGCTATCGTAGCTATTGCACTTAATATATAACTATTATCCACCATGCGCTCCTAGCTGTTTATTTAACAAAAATAGTAAAATTAAAGATATTACTATTGCTCCAAGAAGCATATTGTTACTTAAAAGAGACATCGATAAAACAGAAGCAACAACTCCAATTATAAATGGTTTTATACTCCTTTGGCTTTTATACTGTTCGATTGCAAGTACAATAAATAGTGCACTTAGAGAAAACTCTACGCCTTTAGAGTTAAACTCTACGCTGCTACCAACTACTACACCAATTGCTGTACCTGTTATCCAATATAGTTGATTAAATATGCTTAAATAAAAATAGTATAGTTTATTATCTATATTTTTAGGTATTTCTATAGATGTTAATAGAGCATAAGTTTCGTCTGTTAATGCAAAAGTTAAGTATTTTTTAAATGCTTTTGTGTAGGCAAACTTTTTTAGCAACGATAGTCCGTAAAAACTTTGCCTAATATTTATAAAAAAAGAGGCAATTGCTATATCTAGCAACCCTAACTTAGCATTAAAAAAGCCAATTGCAGCAAACTGCAGAGCGCCAGCGTATATAAATATACTCATTATTATTGCTATATACCATGGGTAATTATAGCTAATAGTTAATAGTGCAAATGCAAATCCTAAAGATAGATAACCCATCATTACACCAATAGAGTTTTTAAATGCCAAGAGTAGCTCTGTTTTAGCAATCATTTTATAATATTAACCCTATAGATAGCATAAGCAAAATTGCCATTGATACATTAAATACTTTTATATACTTTTGACTCTTTATTAAGCCTTTTATTTGCTTGCCAATATACCCCCAAAGTGCAATCGAAAAAACTATTGTAATTGCCGATAAAGTTGCTGCAACTATTAAAGAGAGTATATAGTTATCTTTTGGTAAATATAATGTAACTGTTGCTAGTGCTCCTGCCCACGCTTTTGGGTTTATCCACTGAAATATAATAGACTCGATAAATGTTATTGGCTTTTTATTACTACTTGTCTCTATTTTAGCTGATGAAGTTGCTATTTTATATGCAAAATATAGCAAATAGATTAAACTTAGATATTTTAATATAATAAAAATATTCTCATAATTTTGTAAATCTTTTATTACAAAACCAATTAATAGTAACATTACAGGAAAACCAATTGCAACACCAAAAAGGTGTGGAAGTATTTTTTTGTAGTTAAAGTTAAATCCAATACTCATAGCAATTATGTTATTTGGACCTGGTGTAATACCAGCTACTAATATAAATAAAAATAGGGGTATTAGCCAACTTAGCAAAAAAAGCCTTTTTGCTTATTGTAGCAGAATTTACTTTCTACTCCAAATTTCTGAAGCATCGCCATAGCTTAATAGACCTTCTACAAATATTTTCTCTAAATTTGGTAGTTTTTCTAATAAAAATGGGCTATAGTCTAGTAGTTCGTACTCTTTTACCTTTGCTTTGCCATTATGCATCTTGTAAGGTAGAGATACTATTATATATTCATCGCTTCTATATTTTTGTGCCATTAGCATTATTACAGACTCTCGTACGCCTGCTTCTTCTACCTCTGCTGGAAAGGCTATAGATGCGTACTCTACATCCTCTTTATTATTTTCGTATATAGATATCATTTTAGGTATAGATTGCTCTAGAGATATACTTTTGCAACGCTTTTTTACCTCTATACAGCCTTTTTTAAAACCTACAAACATTGGAGCTAGTGTATTAGTTCTATTGATGGTATCAATTGCTTGAGTTAACATAAAGCCTGCTGCTGAAACTATCTTCTCCATAAAAGTCCTATTATTAATATTTATTCATATTATATAATAAAATGTTGAATTTATGTTTATAAATAAAAAAATCTTTTATAATGGAGCTATTTTTATCAATTTATATGTCATTATTTTTTCTTGATTGCTAAATTTAGCACAATGCAAAGCCTTTAAGAATACTATATATAGGCACTTAAAAGATATCAAGTAAATATTAGATATAATTGCAAAAACTTTTTTAAGGCTTTATAATGAGTGAGAAGAATCGTTACAATCCTAATGAGATTGAGCAAAGTTACTATAAATTATGGGAAGAAGCAGGCTTTTTTGAGGTAGATGGCAACAAAAATATTGTAGAAGATGATAAAGTTTTTACAGTTATGATGCCACCGCCAAATGTTACTGGTAGGTTACATATTGGGCACGCACTTACATTTACACTGCAAGATATTATAATAAGATACAAAAGAATGGACGGCTTTAAGACACTTTGGCAACCAGGTGTTGACCACGCTGGTATTGCTACACAAAATGTTGTAGAGAAGCAACTACTTGCAACTGGTAAAACCAAAGAAGAGATTGGAAGAGAAGAGTTTTTAAAGCTAGCTTGGCAACAAAAAGAGAATTCTGCAAACGCAATTACAGAGCAGCTAAGAATTTTAGGCGTTAGCCCAGCGTGGAGCAGAGAGCGTTTTACAATGGACGATGGGCTTGCAAATGCCGTAAAAAAAGCCTTTAAACAGATGTATGACGAAGGTTATATTGTTCAAGACAACTACATGATTAACTGGTGTACTCATGATGGTGCGCTTAGCGATATCGAGGTTGAACACGAAGATGCAAAGGGTAAATTATACCACATTAAGTACCCACTAAGCGATGGTAGCGGCGAGCTTACAGTTGCAACAACAAGACCAGAAACATACTTTGGAGATACCGCTGTAATGGTACACCCAGAAGATTCTAGATATACAGAATTAATTGGCAAAAGCGTAAAGCTACCTCTAATAGATAGAGAGATAACTATTATCGCCGATGAACATGTAGATATGGAGTTTGGAACTGGTGTGGTAAAGGTTACGCCAGCGCACGATCCAAACGACTACGAAGTTGGAAAAAGACACAACTTAGAGTTTATGACAATCTTTGATGAGAGCGGTATTTTAAACAGCTACTGTGGCGAGTTTGAAGGGCAAGAGAGACTAGAAGCAAGAGATAACATTGTAGCAAAGCTAGATGAGCAAGGCTTTATAGAGAAAATCGAAGAGCACGACCACCAAGTTGGGCACTGCTACAGATGTAAAAATGTTGTTGAGCCATATATCTCTAAACAGTGGTTTGTAAAAAAAGAGTTCGCTAACGATGCAATTAACGATGTAAATAGTGGCGAGGCTACTTTTTATCCATCGCACTGGATAAATAGTTACAACGCTTGGATGGGCGAGCTTAGAGACTGGTGTATTAGTCGCCAACTTTGGTGGGGGCATCAGATTCCTGTAATGCACTGTAAATCGTGTGGTAAGCACTTTGCATTCGAGGGCGATACGCCAACAACTTGCGAACACTGTAACAGCGAAGATATCTACCAAGATCCAGATGTTTTAGATACATGGTTTAGCTCGGGGTTATGGCCATTTAGTACGCTTGGCTGGGGCAACGAAGATGCACTAAAAAATGAAAAATGGTTCGAGAGAGACTTTGAAGAGTTTTATCCAAACTCTCTACTAATTACTGGTTTTGATATTCTTTTCTTCTGGGTTGCTAGAATGTTAATGATGGGGCGCAAATTAACTGGTAAATTGCCATTTCCAGATATCTATTTACACGCACTTGTAAAAGATGAAAATGGCGAAAAGATGAGTAAATCTAAAGGTAATGTAATTGACCCACTAGAGATGGTAGATAAGTTTAGTGCCGATGCTATGCGCTTTACACTGGCTGTATTAGCTGTTCAAGGACGCGATATTAAGCTAAGTGTAGATAAGCTAGAGCAGAGCCGCAACTTTACAAACAAGCTATTTAATGCAAGCAACTATCTACTACTTAACCACGACAGTTTCGAAGATTTAGAGAATATAGAAATTAAAACACCTCTTGGTAAGTATATGCTAGAGAGATTTAATGTTGCAATTAAAGAGACAAGAGAGTACATAGAGCAGTACCGCTTTAACGATGGTGCTACAACGCTTTATCGCTACCTATGGGGCGAGTTTTGTGACTGGGGTATAGAGCTAAGCAAAGCTAGTAAAGAGAGCATTGCAGAACTTGGTGCAATATTTAAAGAGTCTATGAAGCTACTACACCCATATATGCCATTTATTACAGAGTATCTATACCAAAAGCTAAGCTCAAGCACGCTAAGTAAAGATAACTCTATAATGGTAATGCGCTACCCTAAAGAGATAAGCGTAGCTAACTCTACACAAGAGAGCTTTAATATTGCAATAGAGGCAATTGTATCTTTAAGACGCTGTAAGACTTTGGTAGATATGGGTAATAAGCGTATAGAAAAGGCGTATATAAAAGTTGCCAATAAAATCGACAATGCACTCTTAGCGCCATTTATTCAAAAGCTTGCAAAAGTTGACGATATAGAATTTGTACAGAGCAAACCAGCAAATTCGGTAGTAGATGTTAGCGATAATTTAGAGAGCTATATCTCTACAGACGACATAGATCTACAACCAATTATAGATAAACTTACAAACCAAAAAGCTAAGCTAGAGAAAGAGGTAGCAAAACTAAATGGTATGCTAAGTAATAAAAAGTTTGTAGATAACGCTCCAAAAGAGGTTGTAGAGACAAACACAAAAGCACTTAACGACGCAAAAGAGAAGTTAGCAAAAATAGATAGCGAACTTAGCTCTTTAACAAAATAGTTGCAGACTCTGCTTTTGCAGAGTATTGCAAAAAAAGAGTTTACAATGTTTACAAAAAATATACTTTTACTTTTAATATTACCAATTTTAACCTACGCAATTAATATAAATAACTATCACGAAATTTTTAAATGTAAAAAAGAGAACAATACTACAACCGTTGCAATTAGGGAGTTTGAAGTAAATAGCACTAAGTGTTACTTAACGCTTAACCCTAACACGCTAGATACAAAAATTATAAAAGATTACAACTTTACACAAAGTTGCACAAACGAGCTTAACTCTACACGCTATATTAAACTTTTAGACAAATCTATAAGCAACAAAGCCCACCCCTTGCAAAACGACGGTATAACTCAAGCTAGTAGTGGTACATACCTTAGCACCGATCTTTGTCCATCGTCTAAAAAGGGTTTTGAGCATAGACTATATAGCCAAGTTATAAAGAGTTTTAAAAACCCTGTACCCATAACTTTATTTATAACATCAAAGTGGATACAAAGCCACCAAGAGGAGCTAAATACCCTAAAGAGCTGGCAAGCAGATGGTAACTTAAGCATAACATGGGGCAACCATACAGCTTTACATATTTACCACCCTAAAGCACCGCTAGAGAAAAACTTTGTACTCTCGCCAGAAGAGAACTTAACAAACGACATACTATCTTTAGAGATTAGCTTAATACAAGAGGACATAACACCATCTGTATTTTTTAGATTTCCAGGGCTAGTATCGAGCAAAGAAGCTATAAAAGAGGTTAAGAGGTTAGGCTTAATTACAATTGGCTCTAAGAGTTGGCTAGCTATTAAGCCCAATTTGCATGATGGCTCTATTATCTTAACGCATGGTAATAAAAACGAACCAAAAGGTGTAGATATACTACTTAAGCTTATTAAAGATGGAAATATAACTCATTTAAACGATATTAAAGAGATAAATTTAGATATACTTGAGAAAAAGGAGTAAATCATGAGCATAGAGCTATATCTATCGTTTGTAGTTATTGCCATATTAACTATTGTATCGCCTGGACCTGCAATTTTAGTTGCAATTAACAATGGACTAAAATATAACATGAAAGCAGTTGTAGCATCTACACTTGGTAATGGACTTGGACTATTAGTACTAGCAATTGCATCTATTTTAGGTGTAAGCGCCCTATTTACAATTTCGGCACTTTTCTTTACACTCTTTAAAGTATTAGGTGCATTTTATCTTATTTATTTAGGTGTAAAGCAAATTACAAGTAGTGCGAAAGATTTAAAACTAGGCAAGATTAAGCAGAGTAGAAATATAGAGTACTATAAACTATTTAAGAGCTCGTTTTTAGTAGCAGTTACAAACCCTAAACCTATTATATTTTTCTCTACAGTGCTGCCACTTTTTGTTAACTATAACTCTGCACTAACTTTACAATATGCAATACTAATAGCAACATTTTTAGTAATATCTTTTACATCACTAATTAGTTATGGCTATATTTCAAATAGATCAACCATGTGGTTTAATAACAAAAAGAGACTAAAAAGTTTTTACAATTTTTCGGGAATTATGTTTATATTTATGGGAATTTCAATGTTTTTTGTTGAAAACAAGAGTAAAATTAGAGTATAATATATCCATAAAATAAGGGAATGTTGGTAACAAACTTAAAAAATATTACTTTTTTATATATTTAGTGCTAAAAGTTTTAAGTTGTGATATAATACTATTTAGTATTAGACCTGCATTAGGTAATTTAGGTAAGGAGAGCTTGTGAAAATAGATACATTATTAAATAGAGCAGAAAGACTATTTTTAGACAAAGAGTATAAAAGTGCGCTAGATATATATGCTATTGCTTTATCTTTAGATGGCAACAACATAGAAGCAAAAGCTGGAGCAATTTTATGCGATTTAGGTTTTAGTTTTAAAGAAGAAGCTCAAGTTTTATACTACTATTTTCAGACTATTAAAGATAACACAGCAGACCCTATAAGCTCTATAGAAAACCTATCTAACACACTTGTAACTGGCGAAATAGAAAGCGATATATATGCTTTATTAGATGCTGATATGGCACTATACGATGGCATAGATTACGAAGATTTTTTAAATATTATTAAAGACAAAGAGAACTTTAAAGAGGCGTTTGAAGATGCAATTTTCTCTACAAGAGTTATTATCTCTAAGAAGTGGGAATTTATAGATTTTATTAAAAAACTTACAGAAAACGGCTACTACTCTGTAGCGCTAGACTACCTAGAGACGCACGCTCCTATGTATCAGAATGATCAAGAGATTTTAAGACTTTACTCTTTACTGCCTAAAGGAAGTATGTGATTTACCCCTTAAAGAACGGGGTATCTATTACAGAAGATACTCGTAAAGCTAGCAAAGATGTATATTTTTTAAAAACTGCACAAAATAGTAAATATTTAGATAGCCTAAGTGGCGATACAACAATAATAACACCAAAAGAGCTAATCAAATTTTGGGCGCTAGGCGAGCTAAAAGTTGTAGGAATTACAGGAACAAATGGCAAAACTACAACAGCTGCAATTATCTACTCGTTGCTAACAGATTTAGGGCACGGGTGTGGTTTACAAGGAACTAGAGGTTTCTTTTTAAACGATAGCCAAGTAGAAGATAAAAGCCTAACAACTCCATCGATTTTGCAAACACTACACAACATGAAGCTAACAAAAGATGCAGGTGCTAAATATTTTGTTATGGAAGTTAGCTCTCATGCAATTGTACAAGAGCGTGCAGAGGGCATAGAGTTTGCAATTAAAGTATTTACAAATGTTACGCAAGATCACCTAGACTACCACAAATCAATAGCCGAGTATCGCCAAGTTAAGAGCCAATTTTTCTTAGATAATACCTTAAAACTTATAAACAAAGACGAAGCTAAAAAGATTGTATTTAACCCAGAAAATGCATATACATACTCTTTAGAAGAGCACTCATCTTTTAAAATCGAAGCATTTAGTTTAGATGGTGGTATTAAAGCAGCAATTAACAATATGGGCGAAATGACAACCTTTGAGTCTAACTTAGTTGGGCTATTTAATGTTTACAATCTTGCTGCTGCAGTATCGGCAGTTAAGTTAATAACTAACAACACACTAGAAGAGGTTTGCGAAGAGGTTATTAATTTTGGTGGTGTAAGTGGCAGAATGGAGGTAGTATCACACAACCCTACTGTAATTGTAGATTTTGCACATACACCAGATGGCATGCTAAAGGTTTTAGAGAGTATTAAAGATAAAGATATTGTAGTTATATTTGGAGCAGGCGGAAACAGAGACAAAGATAAACGCCCACAAATGGGGCTAGCGGCTGCAAAATATGCTAAAAAAATATATGTAACAAGCGATAACCCAAGAGACGAAGAGCCTCAAGAGATTATAGAACAAATAGTAGCCCCACTCGATGGCAAAGAGGGTGTAGAGACAATAGTAGATAGAAAAGAAGCTATATTTAAAGCTATAAAAGAGCTAAAGAGCCACGAAGTTTTACTAATACTAGGCAAAGGCGACGAAGAGTATATAGAAGTTGCTGGCAAAAAGATACCATTTGACGACAGAGTAGTAGCAAAAGAGGCAATTGCTGTACTAAATTAGATGAAATTTTATAGAGTATATATAGAGCTTACTAATGTATGTGGGCTTAGGTGCTCGTTTTGCCCTACTAAAAACCTACCCAACACAACTATGAGCTTAGAGAACTTTGAGAGAGCAATTAACGAAGTTAAAAGCTACACCAAAGAGATTGCATGCCATGTAGTTGGCGACCCACTTACACTTAGTAATTTAAGCGACTATCTAGATATTATCTATAAACACAATCTAAAAGCACTTATTACAACATCTGGCTACTTTATGAAAAAGCACTCTTTTAATACGCTTTTTCACCCTGCTATTAAGCAGGTAAATATATCGCTAAATGCCTATAATAAAAACGATACTGCTATAACATTTAAGCAGTATATAGAGCCAATTTTAGAGTTTACGCACGCTAAAATAGAGCAAAATATAGATATGTTTATAAACTTAAGAGTATGGAATTTAGATAGCATTTTAAGCGAGCGAGAGTTTAACGAAAACCTTTTTGCCCTGCTAGAGAGTGAGTTTAATACCAAAATAGAGCTAGATTTAATAGATATAAAAAAGCAAAAATCAATTAGGTTAGCAAACAAAGTGTTAGTACATTTTGACAACTACTTCGAGTGGCCAAAATTAAACAACAAAACCTACGGACATGGCACATGCCAAGGCCTTAGCTCGCACATAGGCATTCTAGCAAATGGCGATGTTATTCCATGCTGCCTAGATAGCGAAGCAGTTATGAAACTAGGCAACATTAACAAAACTAGCTTAGATACAATTTTAAAAGCAAAAAGAGCACAAAATATGATTAATAACTTCAAAATCAACAAATGCAGCGAAGAGCTATGCCTAAAGTGCTCTTATAAAGAAAGGTTTAACTAACTAACCAATTTTCTAGGTTAAAAACAGCACTCACTCCATATCTAAC
>CAZFCZ010000068.1:0-14767 GCA_964517485.1 uncultured Nitratifractor sp.
GACATCGCCCCCCACCGTTTCATTTTTGCGGCTTTTCTATATTCAAACGCTCTACCCATTTTTATACTCTCCAAAATAAAATTTTAATGCAATTATATCAACTAAGAGCTTTAAAGCTAAGTTATTACTCTTAAGATAAACGATTTACTTATAATATTTATTACTCTAATATATCACTTTGCAGTCTGCTAAAAGCCTTTTTAATATCTTTTGTTGTGGGTTTTGATGTTAAGTCTAAATAGTAGCTATATTGTAGGTTAAAGCCTTTTAAAACCTCTAGTTTTATATACGCATTAGGAAACGAAGAAGTAGCTTTTTGTGGGGCGTTGTAGCTGCTGTTACATACAATTTTAGATCTATAAGATAGCTCTAGTCTACTTTTGCAACTGCTATTAAATTTATAGATACCGCTTAAGTACTTTTCTAAATTAGTATTATTTTGTGGGTTAAAGCTTAAGCACTTTAGTTTACTTTTTTTAAGAGATTTATCGTAGTAGTTTACTTGTGCATCGCTACCGCACCCAGCGATAATTAGGGTTACAAGTGCAGCTAGCAGTAGTTTATATTCTATCTGGTCTATACTCTTTAAAAGCATTCTCTTCAGCCTCTTTTAGTAGCTCTATTGCGCCTTGCTCTATCATAATATCTGCTAGTTTCTCGCCTAAAGTAGTGTACTCACTTAGTGGGCAACTTAGAGTTTGAGTTAATATTTTACTACCATCAACTAAACCAATAAGTGCTTTTACATCTACACTATCGCCATTTACAACAGCATTAACCGCAACTGGTGCCGAGCAACCTGCCCCAATTTTAGATATAAAATCTCTCTCTACTTTAGTTGCTATAAATGTATTAGTATCATTTAGTGCATTAGCAACTTCTTGTAAAAATGGGTCATCTTCTAGTATCTCTATGCCCAAAGCTGCTTGTCCCATAGGTGGTATCATAAATTCTAGCTTTTGAGTATATGGTATATCTTTAATTAAATCTAATCTCTTAAGCCCAATATATGCAAGAATAATAGCATCGTACTGACCCTCTTTTAGTTTTCTAAGTCTTGTATTTACATTACCTCTTAAATCTTTTACTACCAAATCTGGGCGAAGTGCCAATATTTGCATTCTGCGTCTAAGGCTTGTAGTACCAACAACTGCACCCTTTGGTAGCTCTTTAAAGTTGCTATATTTATGCGATAAAAATAGATCGCTTTGGTCTTCTCTTTTAGTTACAGCAGCAAGTTTTAAGCCCTCTGGTATAAATGATGGTACATCTTTTAGCGAGTGCACAGCTAAATTTGCTTTGCCTTCTAGCATTGCATCTTCTAGCTCTTTTGTAAAGTGCCCCTTGCCACCAATTAAAGCCAAAGGTTTATCTAAAATCTGATCGCCCTTGCTTGTCATTTTATTTATTACCACTTCGGTATCTGCAAAAAGCTCTTTAACTCTAGCTTCTATATGGTATGCTTGCCAAAGCGCAAGCTGGCTCTCTCTTGTTGCTATAACTACTTTTCTCATTTTACTTCTTTAATAATTTTTTATATTTTGTTACTTCTGGCGTAAATTTGCCATCTAAATACACAGTTGGAGTACCTTTTAGCATTACATTTGTTGCCATGTCTACATCTTCTTTAATCTGCTTAGCAATTTCTGGCTTATTTATTTCTGCTTCTGATACTTCTATTTTAAATTGCTTCTTAACAGCATCTAAAATTTTAGTTGCATTCTTTTCTGATGGTGAAATATTTAAACTATACATCTTCATAGCGTCATCAATTTTACCTTGCTTTTGTAGAACTTCCATAACCTTTGTTAAAGTGTCAGACACAGGGTGAATTCTAGTTAATGGCATATGGTAATAGTATAGTGCAAACTTATCTGGATTAGCCTTTACATCTTTAAATATCCCTGGAACATTCTGAATACAAAATGGGCATTGTGGGTCAGAAAATACAACTAACTTGTGTGGCGCATCTTTTTTACCAGCAATTAGATGAGAATCTTTATAATAGTCATCGCCTATAGATGGTCTAAGGTCTTTACCAACAACTTTATGCTCTTTCATATTATATAGTGCCATACTTGTAACGCCCTCTTTTTCGTTTACAAATATAGTCTCTGGAAATTTGCTATCTTTACCTTTTACTTTTAAATCCATAACAAAAAGATAAGCTTTCCAGTTAGGTAGCCCTTGTATATCTTTTTTCTCTAATAGCTTTACACCATTAACTTTTATATTTGGGTTTTTAATTAAATCTTTTTTTACATACTCTTGTAAATTAAACTCTGCACTAAGAAATAGTGTTGCTGCTAGTGTTAGAGTCGATAATTTCAACATCAATGACATCGTCATCTCCTTTTTTATTGTAATTTTCTTGTTGTACTGGCATTTTAGCAAATAATCTTAAATAAATTGTGTAACAAATAAGTAAAAAACCTAAAAAATCGCTAAAAATTCCTGGTACTATTAAAAGTATAGCACCTAAAACATAAGAAATAGATGCATTTTGCGCGCTTATAATATTAAATTTCTCAAATCCTATTTTTGCAAAGCTACCCATAATAGCATACGGAGAGAGTCTAAGTAGCGTAACCCCAATAATAGAAGTTAAAATAACCCAAACAACACTCCAGCCAAAGCCAATAGATATGCCAAGTTTAATAGAGGCCAAAAGTTCAATAACAAAATAGCCTAATATATATATCATTACTTAGTTAACTCCAAAATTTTACTCTCTACTTCTTCTATACTAACTTCTTGCTTTTGTAGAGTTTTTCTATCTACAATCTCTACAATACCATCAGCTACTTTTTTACCAACAATTACTGCATACGGTATACCTAAAAGCTCATAATCTTTAATTTTAAATCCAAAACGCTCTTTTCTGTCATCTAACAATACATCTATGCCTTGCTCTTGTAAGTTTGTATATAGCTTTTCTCCTAAATTTAGCTCATCTTCTTTTTTAATGTTAGATACAATTATCTCTACATCAAATGGTGCTGTAGCTTTTGTCCAAACGCACCCTTTATCGTCGTGATGTTGCTCTATAACTGCTGCTAATAATCTAGATATACCAATACCATATGTTCCCATCATAAACGGTTTGCTTTTACCATTTTCGTCTAAAAATTCCGCTTTTAATGGCTTAGAGTATCTATCTTTAAGTTGGAAAATATGCCCAATCTCTATACCTTTTGTGTAGTAAAGCTCTTTACCACAACAGCTACAAATATCGCCCTCTTGTACTGTTACGATATCTTTATAAAAATCTCCATAATCAGGCAGTTGCACACCAATTATGTGGTAGTCCTCTTCGTTTGCGCCACTAATTAGAGTACCCTCTCCTTTTAGCTCGTTGTCAATAACACTTAATACATTATCTGGTAAGTTCTCTACACCTATAAATCCAGGTACTAAACCAGCCTCTTTTAGCTCCTCTTCAGATACATCAATAAGCTCGTTTGCATTTACAGCATTTGTTGCTTTAGTCTCTTCTAGCTCGTCATCTCCTCTTACAAAAAATACTGCAATTTTCTCTACGCCATCATCAAATAGCGCCTTCTTAGCAACAGCTTTAATAGTATGATATTTATCAATATGGAAAAAGTTAGCAAGGTCGTCTATACTCTTGATATTAGGCGTTTGGAACTTTCCATACCCCATCTCTACCTCTTCGCCCTCTTCATATTTAGGAGCCTCTTTTGCTACTCTTTTTGCTGCTTCTATATTTGCACTATAACTACACCCTTTACATACAACAATAGTATCTTCGCCACTATCTGCTAGTGCCATAAACTCTTTAGAACCGCTTCCACCAATTGCACCGCTATCTGCATCTACAACCCTAAAGTCTAATCCTAAGCGTCTAAAGATATTACTATATGTCTCTTCCATTTTGCTAAAGCCATTCTTTACCATATCTTCTTCGTCTTTATGAAAGCTATAACCATCTTTCATTAAGAACTCTCTACCTCTCATTAATCCAAAACGAGGTCTAATTTCGTCTCTAAATTTATACTTTATTTGATACAAATTTAATGGTAACTGCTTATAGCTTTTAACATATTGGCGAACCATATTTACCATCATCTCTTCGTGCGTTGGCCCAAGCACAAACTCGGCATCTTTTCTATCTTTAAACCTTAAAAGCTCTTTTCCGTACTTTTCAAATCTACCACTCTCTTTCCATAGTTCACTTGGCGTTACAAATGCTAAATCTACCTCTTGGCAACTAGCTTTATCTAGCTCCTCTTTAGCAATTGTTTTAATTTTATCTAACACTTTCTTACCTAGTGGCAAAAAGTTATAAAGCCCTGCTCCAACACTTTGTATAAAACCACCTCTAACTAAGTATATATGGCTAGGTATTGTTGCATCGCTTGGTGCATCTTTTGATGTAAATATAAAAGCTTCTGAAAAACGCATATTATTCCTTTATTTATATTTTATTGGGTCTTCACTTTTTGTATCGATTTCAAATATCTCTTGAATGGCTTCGATAATCTCTATACCCTCATTCTCTTTAGAGATTTGGCGCATATTTTTACTAGGTTTATGTAAAAACTTATCAAATAACTGAATAGCCATATACTCAAGATTCTCTCTATACTCTTCTGGTATAAACCCCTTATTTATTACTCTTGATGTCTCTTCTTTTACAATTTGCTCAATTTGTAAACGCATATTTTTAATTACTGGCTCTACAGATAGCGCTTGTAGCCACTTTAAAAACTCTACTTTATACTTAAGTACAATCTCCGAAGCAACAAAAGCTTGCTCTTGGCGCAAAGCATGGTTGTTTTTAGAGATTGCCTGTAAATCGTCTATGTAGTAAATTTTAATTTTGCTATCGCTAATAGTGTTATCTATATCTCTTGGTATTGCCATATCTAGCCACAATCTATCGATTGTTTTGTACTCTACCATCTCGTTAGTAATTATTGGCTCTTTAGAAGCAGTTGCGCTAAAAAGTAATCTATATTTATTAATATAAACACCTAGCTTCTCATAATCTCCTACCTTAACATTTTCGCCTAGCTCGTCTGCTAGCTTTTGTGCATTGGCTCTATTTCTAGATACTAAAACAACATCTGCTCCAGCTCTTAGCAGGTGTTTAGTCGCCAATTTACCCATCTCTCCAGTTCCAACAACAACTGCAATCATACCAGAAAGCGAGCTAAGCTCCTCTTCTGCTTGTGCAACAGCAACAGAGGCAATAGATATTGGATGCTCCGATATATTAGTAGAGTTTCTTACCTCTGCAGCACACTTAATAGCGTAACTTAATACCCTATTTAGCTCTACACCAGCAGTATTATTGTTAAACGACAGCCTATAAGCCTCTTTAACTTGTCCTGTAATTTGAGCTTCGCCAATAACCATAGAATCAAGAGACGATACTACTTTAAAAATATGCTCTATCGCCTCTTCTTCTTCGTATCTTGAAGCACTCTTCTCTAGTGTATAAAAGTTTACACCCTTAGTTTTACTTAAAATTCCTAAAATAGCATGGTAGGTTGCAAAGTTATCACGGCTTGCAACAACAATCTCTACCCTATTGCAAGTATTAACTACAAATGCTTCTGTAATAAATTCAAAATCTGTTAAAGTATTTAAAAACTCTTTTATTTCGTTATCGTTTTTAAACGCAATAGACTCTCTTTGCTCTAGTGAACACTGTTTATAGTTAAAACTAACAACCATATAATACACTTCTAAAAGCTCCTATCTACCATTTTAATAGCTATTGCCTCTAAAGATTTTTCGTTAGCACTCTTCATAAGTGATATTGCTTCGTTTACTAGGGCAAAGGCCTCTTCTTTTGCGATATCTATAATATTATGCTCTTTAAATTTAGCCAATATCCAAGCTTGCTCTTCTTTGTTTAAAGCTCTCTTGTGCATACTTTTTAATCTATCTTTATCGGCTTGCTCTAGTGCGTTGTAAAGGTATATATAAGGCAGTGTTGTCTTACCCTCTAAAAAGTCGTTTAACGCTGGCTTTCCTAGCGTTTTTTCGTCTGAAATAATATCTAAAATATCATCTATCATCTGAAATGCAACACCTAAGTTTCTGCCGTAAGTTTTATAAACTTCTCTATCTTTTTTAGCAATAATTGCCGCAGCCTCACTTGCTGCTTCTATAAGTGCTGCTGTTTTTTGGTATATCATAGTTAAATAGTTATCTCTATTTATATTAAAACTCTCAGACATAGATACATCTTTTCTCTCGCCAATACTTAACTGTACTACCGCATTAGATATTACTTTTGCAACCTCTTTATCTATATCTAAAAGCTCATAGAACGCCTTAGAATAAAGCACATCTCCAACCATAATAGCACTTTTGTCACCATATATTGCATTTATAGAACTTACGCCTCTTCTTGTGTAAGCATCGTCTATTACATCGTCGTGCAAAAGGCTTGCAGCGTGTATCATCTCTACAATTGCTGCCGATTTTACAACTACTAGCTTATCTCCTGCAATCTCTAGCATAAGTCTAGCTCTAAGTCTCTTACCAGCTGGAATTTTAGAGACAATAAAAGATATATCTTTCTCTTCTAAATCTAAAACATATTGATTAATTTTTCTCTCTACTGCCTCTAACACTCTACTCTCCTACTCGCACTGTGTAACTATATTACCAACTGTCTCAATATATATAGAAGTTAATCTATTAGTATAGTCATCTGGGCTTACAATCTCGTAATTTTTAAGCTCTCTTTCGTACTGCTCTTCTAAAGAGTTCTCTTCTAGTATTCTCTCTGCTAAAGCTAATCTTGCAAAAACTTTCTCTATCTCGTTTGCAACAATATTTTGGTTTGCAGTCTTAATAATAGACATAAAATTATCTTGTGGTGTTGTGTTCATGTAGTCATCATCATCAAAAATATTCATTATTATCCTTTTTTCCTTGAATTATAGCACTAAAGCTTTAAAGAAACTCTATTAATAGTCCATTCCCTCTTTTGCATTAGCCACAGTGAGCGCAAAGTGCACATTAACACCGCTTTTTTTTAAAACTCTGCTTGCCTCTTCTATTGTTGTACCTGTTGTTATGGTATCGTCTATTAAAATTGCATCTATATCTTTTGGGCCACTATATTCAAAATCTCTTGGGTTCTCTAGCCTAAACTCTAAAGTCTCGCCAGCATACTTAACCTTACTTTTTGCCTTAAGTACATTATGCAAAGCCTTTACACCGCTATTTTTAGCCCCATAATGCACCAGTTGTGCCACATTAGAGTAGCCTCTATCTAAGTTTTCATCTATACCAATTAAATAAAGCTTTTTATCATCCCCTAATGAGTCTTTATAAGCTTTAATAAACGGCTGAAAATACTTTTTTGCAATATATTTGTAAACCCTGTAACCACTAGTAATATATTTACTTTTAATAAACTCTACAGTTAAATAGTAATCAAAAAAACTAACTACATCTAAATTGCCAACCTCTTTTTCTATCATCTCGGGTGTTAAAAAATCTTTAACACACTCTTTACAAATTGGCTCAATAGATAAGTTATCGCAACTAAAACATCTCATATTTATCTTTAATTTAATTATTTTGTGCTATATTTTGCCAAAATTAACAATAAAGGTAGTTTAAAATGATGCCATTTAGCGACGAAGATTTATATATTGCAGCAAGCAACCATTTGCCAACACTAGAAGAGTATGTAAAGTCTCATCAAGGAACAATGAAGCCACTAGGCGTTAAAGACGGTGTAATATACATAGAGCTTGGAGGCGCATGCAATGGGTGTTCGATGAGCACAATGACAACAAAAATGCTAGTAGAGAAAAAACTAAAAGAGCTAATACACCCAGAGGTAGTAGTAGAGAGCATCTTCCCAGGTCAAGAAGAGACCCTACCAGAAGGTCTTTACAAAGACTAACGAGTAGTAAAGCTCCAAACTTTACTAATAACTTTTGAATTCGCCTTAGCCTTAAGTGTAACTTTATAAGTGCTATGGCGCTTTAGCCTTGCATTTGGAGCTAAAATAAATGTATTTTTTCTAATTTTATTATGTATATCATTTTCATAGCTAACAATTTTGCAAGCAACCTCTTTTGCATCTAAAAATAGCTTAAATTTTAGTAGTTTAACACTTTTGTAATAACCACTATTAAATGTTACACTAATTGGGTGCCCAAAGCGCCTATACAAGAATTTAGGTGTCTCTACCTCGCCCAAAGTTGGTACACCTTTTTGGTTTGCATATGGGTATATAATTAATGCTTTAGATTTGCGCTTCATGGCATTTATAGAGCTATTAAATAAGTTAGCAGGAATAATATCGCTACTATTTGGGCATACACTATCTATAATAGATGCAGCATTTTTATAGTGTTTGTTACAAAGTGTAGCAATTTTACTATTTGACATATCGTAAACAAAAATCGAGCCCACCCTTGCATACCCAATAGAGTCTATCTGATTATACAAAAAGGCTAACCTATGGTAAACAGTTGCCATAATTTTATCTACAGACTCTTTATAATTTCGTTCTGCAAAAGTAATGTTCTCTACAACCACTTTTGTTTTGTATCCGGCTTTTACAATTCTATTCCATGGTGTAGATGCAAAATAGTATGGCACTCCTGCACTCTCGTAATGCGAATACTCTCTATTTTTATTAACATAAGTAGCATGTTTTTTTGCAGCCAAAGATAAGCTAGAATTTGCACTTAAAGAAACAAGTCCACATTTTGCTCTAATAGAGTTTACATACGATACTGCAGAGCCATTTGCCAAAGTTAAAGTAGCTAAAGTTGTAAATAAAAGTTTTTTAATCATTTAATACTATACTTTTTTCCTATATTATATGTAAAATTTATTACTATATGGTAAAATTGTTACAAAAAAATAGTTAAAGTAGGTTTATATGAGAAAAATAGTTGTTTTATCTCTTGCAAGTGCTATATGCACTATGTTAGTTACAAGTTGCGCACCAAGAGGTGGTACAATAGATGCACCTTGTCAAAATGGTATGTTTTGTTATAAAAATATTAACTTTGGTGTAAGCAAAGGTAAATACTTTGAAAAAGGCGTAAAAGATGGCTGCAAAACTGCCGAAGGTACCTTTAGAAAAGATTACTACTACTCAAGCAGAGACAAAAACTACTACGACGGCTGGATACTAGGCAGAAGCAAATGCAAACAAATTCTACCAAACGAAGGCACAAGACTAGAAGAGCAAAAAAGCAAGCAAAGAGCAGAGTACCAAATTAGACAAATGCGTATGGAAAAAGAGCAACAACCAGAAGTAGAGACAATAGTAGACTCTATTTTAGATAGCTCTAACGACATAGACGAATCTATTGATGTAGAGTATTAATACAAAATTAAAGTACTTAAAAGTACTAATATTTTGTAAGTTATAGCATCTCTTTAGCCTTTTTAATAGAGTCTAAAGATGCAAAACAGCTTTTGCTATTACAAATTTCAATCTTTTTACTATTTACAGGTTTAAATAAAATATATGGATAAACAAGCTCCTCATTTTGCAATAAAACTAAATTGTCAATATTAGATTTTACAATTTTATCATCTTTTAAATACCTAATTGCACAATTTGCCAGCTTTGGTCTAGATATCGGCTGTCGCATTAAATTATAAGACTGTACTTGTAAAGTTTCGTATGCAAATTTTTCGTAAATTGCCTCGCCTAAAGATCGAATAGATAGTAAATTATCTACCATTACAGATAGTGGCGAAGGGTAAGAGCTATCAAAATCATCTACAAAATTTTTATAATCTAAATTACCAACTTGCCATCTACCATTTTTATAAAACAATCTTATAGCTTCGTTAGATAAAGCTATTGCATCTATTAAATATATCTCATCAAGTGTAGCATTAAAAGCGGCTATACAAGCTTGTATATAGTATGCATAATCTTCTAAAAATCCCTCTATTTTTGCTCTATTATCTGGCATTGCACTATGGTAAAGTAAATTACCATTTTGCATTTTTTCTTTTAGCGTCTTTAGATATTTAAGTGCAATATCTTTATATATTGGCTCTATTTTAGATAGCTCAAATAGTGCACTAATTGCCATAGAACTCCAAGATGTAATTACCTTTTTATCTATAAATGGATACTCTTTTTTATCTCTTAAATCTTTTAAAACAGCTATAGCTTTTTTTACTTGTGGCGTGCCAATTAAGCTTTTATCTAAATATCTTGCAATAGATTTACCATCAAAATTTCCATTCCTAGTTATAGATAATTCATATAGTAAAGATGTATCGATATCACTCTTTTCAAATGCCTCTTTAACTTCGCTATAGCTGTATGTAAAGTACTCACCCTCTATACCGTTTGTATCGGCATCAGATGCACTAAAAAATAAGAAATTATTACTCATATTATTTAGTATAAACTCTGCACTATCTATTGCAATATCTCTATATCTACTAATCTTTGTAACTCTATACGCCTTTGCATATATAGCAAGTAATTGTGCATTATCATAAAGCATCTTTTCAAAGTGTGGTACAAGCCAGATATCATCTGTAGAGTACCTACAAAAGCCACCCTCTACAATATCATAAATACCACCCATACTCATACTATCTAATGTATGAGTAACAATATCTTTTAACTCGTTATCAGATGTTAAAGAGTACATATCTAAAGCAAGCTCCAATGTAGAAGCATGTGGAAATTTAGGTGCACTACCAAAACCACCATGTACACTATCGTAAACTTGCTTTATCTGCTTAATTGTAACATCTACAAGCCCATCATGAATTTTAGTTGCCTCTATTTTATTTTTAGCTCTAAGGGCATCTAAAACTTGCATACCTTTAGACTCTAGTATTTTACTATCTCTATTCCAGCTATCACTAATAATATTTAATAACTCTTTAAAACCCATTTTACCATAATTTGCAATTGGTGGTATATAAGTTGCACTATAAATTGGAACCCTATTTGGTGTTATAAACACAGAAAGGGGCCAGCCACCTCCTTTACCGTTCATTTTATTATAAACCTCTTGAAAGTGTCTATCTATATCTACTCTCTCTTCTTTATCTACTTTTATTGCTATAAAATTATCATTTAATACTTTTGCTATCTCTTCGTTTATAAACGACTCTTTTTGCATAACATGACACCAATGACAACTACTATAACCAATACTTAAAAAAATTGGTCTATTTAACTCTTTTGCTTTATTAAATGCTTCTTCTCCCCAATAATACCAATCTATTGGATCATTAGCATGTGCTATAAGATATGGAGATTCCTGATCTTTTAATCTATTTGCCATATATTACCTTTTATAAAATTTTTTCTATTTTTTTATAATTTACATATTTAAATAAACAGTAATTAGTTATACTATCATCTAACTTAAAATAAAAGGATAATAATGAAAAAATTACTATTAATAATCTCTATTTTACTAAGCACAATACTAAGTGCCGATGGCTTTAGTAACTTTAAAGTGCAAAATCAAAGCAATTTTTTAAAACCATCAGAGGCATTTAAAGTAAAAGCAAAAACAACAAAAGATGGTGTTAATATAGACATTAACCTTGCAAACAAAATTCATATATATAAAAATAAACTAACAGCAACAATAACAAAACCAACAACAAAAGAGATAAAACTAAACCTACCTAAAGGCAAAATAATCACAGGCGAAGAGGCATACGAAGGCAACTTAACACTTAAAATACCAAATAAAAATATCGCCCAAAGCGGTAACTACACACTAGAAGTTTACCTACAAGGCTGCTCAGACGAAGGCGTTTGCTATATGCCACAAACTTATACTTTTAATCTTGTATCTAACACGCCAGCAGCTAGTGCTAAGAGAGCTAGTACACCAAGTGCTACAACAAGCACAAACACAAACGAAAGCTTTTTTAGCAAAATATCTCGCCTAGCAAAAGAGGGAAACAGCAAAGAGATAGCAAAAGCCCTACAAAACGAAGGCTTACTATTTATTTTACTACTTTTCTTTATAGTTGGGTTACTTTTAGCACTAACACCATGCATACTACCAATGATACCAATCTTAAGCTCTATCTTACTGCAACAAGCAGGCAAACAAGAGGGTGGCTTAAGCAAAGGGGCATCGTTTAGTATATCGTTAGTTTATGTTGTGGCAATGGCTGCTAGCTACGCTGTAATTGGTGTTGTTGCTGGATTATTAAACTTCGACCTACAAGCAAACCTAAACAACCCATGGGTTATAGTACCAGTTGCGCTAATATTTGTAGCACTAGCACTATCTCTATTTGGTTATTTTGATATCGCACTACCACAATCTTTACAAACAAAACTTACAAATGTAAGCAACAACGCACAAGGCAAAGGGCTAGTAGGTACAGCAATTATGGGTGCAATATCTGCACTAATAGTTGGCGCATGTACAGCACCAGTAATTAGCGGCGCAATACTATTTATCTCTATGACTGGCAACGCAACACTTGGTGGCTTAGCACTATTTGTTATGGGTATAGGTGCAGGTATGCCACTACTACTTGTAGGCTTAGGTGCTAATAATCTTGTTCCAAAACCAGGTGGCTGGATGGAAAGCGTATCAAAATTCTTTGGTTTCTTAATGCTAATTATGGCTCTATATGTTGCAAGAGGCGTGCTTAGCCCTACCCTATTTATTTACCTATTTAGCTTTACTCTAATAGGCGCAGCAATTATGTTTGGAGTTTTCGACTCAAAAGAGGCAAAAGGCTTTGCAGGACTATTTAAAACATTTAACTTTGTACTTCTGCTATATGGCGCAATTTTATTTATTGGCGCAATAAGTGGCTCTACATCTATAATTAACCCACTACAAAACTTTACAGGCAACAAAGCTACAACAAAACACACAAACAAACACACAAAAACATACACCCTACAAAGCCTACTACAAGATATTAAAAACAGCTCTAAACCAGTTATTGTAGATATCGGCAAAGACAACTGCGCAGCATGTACAGAACTAGCAGAAATAACATTCCCAAACCCTAGCGTACAACAAGAACTAAAAAGATTTAAATTCATTAAACTAGATATAACAAACTACACAAAAGAAGACCAAAAAATAATGAACCACTTTAAAATCTTCGGAGCACCAAATATACTATTTTTTAACTCAAATGCTAAGCCCCTAGAAAACAAATTCCAACAAGGCTTCGTTAAACCAGAAAGATTACTACAAATACTTAAGACAATAAATTAAATTAAGGTAGAAGGGCAAAGGTAGAAGGTAGAAGGAACTAAAATTTAAAAGTGGATATTCAACGATAGACCCGTTTTTGTCTTTTTACCTGCTTTTTGTATTCATGTTTTATGAACTCTAATATTTTTTTGGATAAAATGAATCACAAAGCAATATTAAAGGTTGCGAATATCCGTGAGGGGTATTTTGGGTTGCAGAGGGAGATTTATAGATGAATAAGCAGACAGATATAATCTGCCTGCAATAGTTAGATGCTAATACTATGTGTCCATTGAGGAAGCCCACTTTTGGATAGGTATTGAACTAAATCTTTAGTACCATAAAATTCCAAGTGACCATTTTTTGCATAAGTTAAAGCAGATTTATCTACTTTTAGTCCATTTGTACGTGCTTGTGATGTAAGTTGGGTTAATAACTTTTCATTATTGCCTGTAGTTGACTTTGCATCAAATACAATAAAATTAATCCAACCACCTGTTGTTGAGCGTTCTCTAATATGAGCAAGGTTGATTTTCTTCATCTTATCCCCTTGTTTTTCTAGGGTCATTACCATAAGAGTTTTTGCATCTTATTTGACCTTTTGTATTATGAACATAGAGTTCAGAGTTTGATTTTTTAGCCATAGATTTAGCTAAATCTATACATTCTGCTTGCGTATTACAAACTACACTAGCTCTTTGTCCGCCTGCACGCTTAACTTGCCAATCATCACCATGAGGTGTTACATGAATTGAATTTTGCATTATTATCCTTTATGATTATATGCATACTGAGCAATATGGTAACATCAATGCAGATATAATAATGTCTTTATTAGTACCTATGCCAAAAGTTTTGGTATAGTTTAGTTATTATTAAACTGCATTGACACCGTCGTCTATTGCTCAATTAGAGTAGTCTATTACCAGTAGTACTACTCAACCACAAAAACTCTGCTTATTTATCTAAACATTAGCACAATAGTATCAAATTATATATAAAATGTCAATAATAAAGTATGATTTTGTTTAATTAATGCAAAATTAACACTTATGTTGATATTATATTGCAATTAAGGAGTTTTATTATGTTGTTAGAATTTACAGTTAATAATTTTAAATCAATTAAAGATACAATCCATTTTAGTATGATTGCATCACCGAGAGACCAAGGCAATTCTTTTGAAGTTAGAAAATATGAAGTTTTACAAAGCGCCATTGTTTATGGTGCAAATGCAGGCGGTAAGAGTAATTTTTTAAAAGCACTAGCTTTTATGGCACGAATTGTTTTGAATCAAGATAAAGTTATTCAATCAACTGATAAATTAAAACATTATCCTTTTTTATTGAGTAGTGAATCTGAGGACAAATCGAGTAGTTTTGAAATGGTATTTATTTTGAAAAATACTAATATAAAATATAGATATGGTTTTGAAATTGATTCCACAACAGTCTATTCTGAATGGTTATTCGCAGATGAAAATGGAAAAGAATCTAAACTATTTTATAGAGATATAGATGAAGATGAACTTTATGTAAATAAATTGAAATTCAAAGAAGGATTAAAGCTAAAAGTTTCTA
>CAZFCZ010000069.1:0-3049 GCA_964517485.1 uncultured Nitratifractor sp.
AGATATTCGTATAGTAAGCTACTTATTGTATAAATTAGTCCTAGATACTTTAGTACATCTTTTGATGGTAAAAGTTTTTTATGCTCTTTTTTTATAGCTTTATATAGTAACTTGTCGCCTCTAGAGCGTAGTATTGCGGCAATTAAGAGCATCTGTTTATGAGTTAGTTTCCAATTTAGCTCGTAAGATGCTATATAGTATGAGTGTTTGTGCTCATCGTAAATCGTAAGTGTTTTACCAATATTGCTAATTTTTATTGCATCAACTAGCTCGCTTGAGTAGTCGTTTTCTTTGCTAATATTATCTTTTAGTAAGCTATATAGCTTTAGAGCAATTTTCTCTTTTGGTTTAGTTGGTATCTCTAAAATATCTAGTCTATCTTTTATGCTAACTATACTTGGATTTAGCTCTTTTGGAAATTTTTTGCCAACTCCTCTTAGCATATCATTTAAAAACACACCCTCTCTAACGCCAACACTACTTGTGGTAACATCTTCTATGTTTAGTTTTTCTAGTAGCTGTTTAAATATTAAAACACCCTCTTTAATGGTGTCATATCTGCTCTCTTTAATATTTAGCTCTTTAAGCTCTTGTTTGCTTTTTGCATTTATAATTGCATTAATATGTTTTGTGTAATCAGTTATATTATACTCAAAAGCATGCAGTTTTTTGTAGCTATAGTCGCTAATTTCCATAATAGATTTAGCAAATGCTCTAAGTACTCCACCTATTGCAACAACTCTGTTTGCTCTAAACTCTTGAGGTAACTTATTTAGCTCTTCTTTAATAAACTCTTTTGCGTCTTTTGGGGTTAAGTTTTTATCAAAAAATAGCTCTTTTAGTGTAATTGTTCCAATATTTAGTGAGATTGTAGATACAACTTTAGAGTTCTCTACTAAGGCTATATCGCTAGAGCCTCCACCAATATCTATTGTTATAAATTTATGCATAGGTGGTAGCAGATTTATTGCAGCAATTGCCCCAAATTCTGCCTCTTTATAGCCATCTATTACTTTTATTTTTAATGAGGTCTCTTGTTTTACTCTTTGTAAAAATTGGTATCTGTTTGGAGCGTTTCTAATAGCTGCAGTTGCTACTATTAATGTTTTTCTTGCTTTATACTCTTCTATAATATTTTTAAAAAGTTTTAGAGCTTCTATGGCTCTATTTATTGCATCTTCTTGTAGTTTGCCTTCATTGTTGAAGCTACCTTTGGATATTCGTACATTTACCTTTTGCTGTGCAATTAAATGAAATCCAAATCTGCTTGTTCTTTGGTATATTACAACCCTAGCAGAATTAGAGCCTATATCTACAATTGCAACTCTTTTAGGCATAGTGGCTTAGAGCTCGCTATCAAATTGCTTAAGCTTGTATTTTAACTCTTCTACACTCTCTATATTATCTGGATCTGTAATTATGCAATCAACTGGGCAAACAGAGATACATTGTGGTTCATCAAAAAAGCCTACACACTCTGTGCATCTATCTGAATCTATAATATATATTGGATCGTTCTCTTCGATTGATTCAGTTGGACACTCTTCTCTGCATGCATCACATGCTATACACTCATCAGTTATCATTAATGCCATAAGCACCCTTTAAATAAAATTTATCACAGTGGTTTATAACTTATTTAATCTTAAATAAACTTTAATATTTAGCTTTATTTAAATTTTAAATAATTTACTTATATTTATGTTAACTATCTATGCTTTTTATAGGTAAAATTACAGAAGCAATGCATCCTTTTGCTTTAAATCTATTTTTAAGTGTAAGTGTTGCACCTAAAGAGTCAGCTGCATTTTTTGCCAAAAATAGGCCAAGTCCTGTTCCACTAGAGTTAGAAGCCCTTTTAAATGGTGCGAAAATATCGAAATTATTAGGCAAGCCTATGCCATTATCTTTAACTCTAATAATTATACTCTTTTTACAAATAAAACAACTTATATATATTTTAGAGCCCTTTGGTGAAAACTTAATTGCATTTTGTAGTAAATTTTGAAGTATATGCCTAAGTAGCAGAGGTTGTAGCTTTATATATAGACTTTTTGGATAAAGTTTTCTAACTATATATTTCTCCTTTTTAATTGCTACAATATCAAATTCATCTGCTAGTTCGTTTAGATATTTAATTATATCTATATTTTTTACCTCTTCAAACTGCGCACCTTCTGCTCTACCAAATGCCAATATTGACTCTACTATAGAGTTTAAGTCGTTAATAGATTTAATATTTTGCTCTATTGCTGTCGTTAAAGACTCTTTTGATTTATCTCTTTTAAGTAGTGTAACTTGGCTCTTTGTTTTCATAACCGCAAGAGGTGTTTTAAGTTCGTGTGCTGCGCCAATAAATAGCTCTTTTTTGTAGTATATAAAGTTCTCTATTTTATTAATTAACTGGTTTATAGAGTTTCCAAGAGGCTTAAACTCTTGAGGTATTTTATCTAGCTCTAGTTTGGCAAGTTTTTTTTCGTTCATTTTTGCAATATTAAAGCTAAAGTACTTAATTGGTTTTATAAGCATTTTAGATAAAAAGAAAGCGTAAAATATAATAACTATTAAAGAGATAGCGTTTATAAATATAATTGCTCTATATAGTTTATTTTCGAAATATATATTTTTTGTAATATCTTTTGTTAATACTAGATACTCTTGGCTTTGGAAATTGTATGGGAAAAACCCTTGAAAGTAGTATTTTTTATCTACTTTAATTGTTCTGTAAAACTTTGGTCTAAAGTGCATAAAGGTAGCATTTTTAACTTTTGCACTAATATCTAGTGTATTTTGTAGTAAATCTTGATTATTTAATAGTTTTTTTGCAAGTTTGTCTCTATCTTTTAATAAAAATTGAGCTTGCTGCTCTAGTTGGTTCTGAATTTGAGTGTTAGTGTTGTATCTAATGTATAGATACAAAGAGAAAGAGGTAATTAAAACCAAAGTTGCCATAGCAACTGTTAGTTTTAATAAAAAATTTGCTCTTAAGCTTCTTCTGAATAGCAAAATCTGTAGCCTCTTCGTCTAACTGTTTCTACTGTAGTTATTC
>CAZFCZ010000070.1:0-10651 GCA_964517485.1 uncultured Nitratifractor sp.
GGTATCAACTACATTTACAATAATCTCTTTACTACTGCTTGCACCTAAAGAGTCTTCTACGCTATAAGTTATTTTATATGTTCCTACTTTTTCTGGATTAACATTAGAATTTACTTTTATTTTTGAAGTGATATTTCCATCTTCTTTATCTAAAGCGGTTGCTTTTGGAGTATTAAATTTAGTAAATATTTCTAGAGTTATATCTTTAGTATCTACACTAATTTGTGGTGCTTGATTTTTTACAACATTTACAACTCTTTTTTTAGTAGTTTTATTAGCACTCTTATCAACTGCTATATAGCTTAATGTGTAGCTTCCTTGCTTTGTAATATCAACTTTACCGCTTATTTTTACCTCTACATCCTCTTTAGAGTTATCGCTTGAAATAAATCCTGGCTCTTTAAACTCTTGCCCAATATATAAAGTTATATTGCTATCGCCCTTTAGCTCAAGGTTTGGTGGTGTGGTATCAACTACATTTACAACTCTATCTACACTTGCTTTATTGCCGCTACTATCTGTTGCACTATATAGTACTCTGTAGCTTCCTACTTTGTTTGTATTAACTTTAAAGCTATCTATTTTTACATCTACTAAACCATCTTTATTATCTAAAGCCGATGCACCTGGCTCTTTATAGCTAGTGCCAACTTCGAGTGCAAGAGGGTTACTACCTCTTAATGTAATCTTTGGTGGTGTAGTATCTTTATTTAACTCTTGAAACTCTTTTTTCTTACCTTTTAGCGCTGCTAGGGTATCTTTTTTACTTTCGTTCCAATTTTTATTAAATTGACTTAATACAAACTTTGTTGACTCTTTAACAAAAGGTACAACATCTTTATCAAAAGCTGCTGGCTCTACTATTGCAATATAATCAATTGCATCTCTTAGCACTTCGTCGCCCTTTTTTGCTTGTTTTTGTGCCTCTTTTAAAGCTTTACTCAGTGCTCTAAAGCTTCTTATAGCATCTTTGCTTTTTTGCTTTAAATCTTTTTTAATTGCTTTTTTAATTTCGCGCGCAACTTTGTTTATTTTCATATTTGTCTTAAGAAGTTCTAAATTATTGTTCTCTAAAGCAAGATTTATTGGGTCGGTAGTAAGTAATTTAACATCTAGCTCAAAAAGATCTGCAAATTTTTGTCGTGCATCTGCTAACTTAGCAAAAAGAGTATCTACATCTATATTAGCACTACTTAGTACTCTTTGCATTTTAGAGCTATTTAAACTATCTAAAACATCATAAGCAACTAGCGTTGAAATTGGCGTTAATATAACGCTATTTTCGCCCTTTTGCCTAAATGCCATTAAGCTCTCTTCGTACTTGGCATTTGCCCTAATATCGAACCCACCAGTAGATACAATAGGCGTAGAGTAATCGGCAATTTGCTCTTGGC
Organism: uncultured Nitratifractor sp.; assembly: GCA_964517485.1. Classification (GTDB taxonomy): domain Bacteria; phylum Campylobacterota; class Campylobacteria; order Campylobacterales; family Sulfurovaceae; genus JAADEQ01. The sequence goes on from CAZFCZ010000070.1 coordinate 1,395, forward strand.
TTAAAAACAGCATAAACCTACCCTCGCTATCACTTTTAGCAGATGGCTCACCACTATCTAGTATGCCATTTTTATTTATATCAAAAAAGATTGTAGCGTCTTTAATTTCGCCATCTACTACCCTTCCTGTAACTACCTCTTTACTAGTTATTGCTTTAGAGTTGCCTCCACACCCACTTACAAAAAGTGAGAATATTAAAATAAGAATAATATAAAATTCTCTCATAATAGACCTTTTATTAATTAAGTTAACACCATTTTACCACATTAACTATAAGATATGCAGCGTTTTTTATATTTTAACTAGTGTTTTTTTTATTAACCATTAAAGTGTTACGCAACTTTGCAAATAATAACAATAGTTATAGTATAATTAAAAAAAATTATGCAAGGTGTAGATGTAGTGAGCTATAGTTTTAAAGAGGCAATATTAAGTGATGGCAAGATAATTAAGCAAAAACCAAAAAAGGTTACGCCTACTCAGGGTAGGGTGGCGATTATTGCGCATATATTTTATATAGATTTATGGAGCGAAATAGAGGCTTATTTAGATAAATTAAATATTAGCTACGACCTATATGTAACAGTGCCTCATATAATGGCTAACGACGATATAAAAAAGCTATTTAGCAAAGAGAACATAAATGTATTTGTAAGCGAAAACAGAGGGCGAGATGTATTGCCATTTTTACTAACTATGGAGCACATAGGGGTAGATAGCTACAAATATATCTGTAAACTACACACCAAAAAAACAGGCGATAGTCCATTAGGGAATGTTTGGAGAAAGCTACTATATTTTGATTTACTAGAAGCAGAGTCTGCAACTAAAAGTTTAGAGATACTAGAGAGCGACCAAAGTATTGGGCAAATAACAGGTAGAAATACAATTTTAGATTCTAAAAGATATGCCTACGGAAACAATAGCAAAATTAAATTTCTATGCAACGAGCTAAATATTGAATTTAAAGAAGAGTACACATTTTGTGGTGGTACAATGTTTTGGAGCAGAACATCAACTATAGCACCACTTGTAGAGCTATTTAAAAAAGATAGACTAAAATTCGAAGAAGAGAGAGGTCAAAAAGATCATACAATCGCGCACGCAATAGAGAGATTATTTGGAATTTTACTACAAAATAGTAACCAAAGTATTGCTCCTAGCCCATCAGATTACTCTAAGCTACCTACACAAACAGTTGAAGAGACTGCATCTTTAGTGCTATCGCAACAGTATGCTGGCGAGAGCATATATGAATATATTCACCACCTAGAGGAGCTTACAGAGTCTATGAGGCTAAAAAATAGGCTTAAACGCTTGCCAAATTCTAGTATAGAGTTTGCGAAAAAGAGACTCTTTTTTTTTGGAAATAAAGCGAGAAATATAGATATTAAAGTAGCAAGTGCCAAGTTTAAAAAGCTTAAAAAAATTAACCCAGCAACACTTAAGAAGCTTACATACTACATTAAAAGAGGCGAGTTTAAGTACCTAGCATCTAAAGTTGCAGAGAAGGTTAAGCACAACCTATTTAGCTCTAAAGATTATGTAAATATAGATCTAAATAACTACTTTTGCCAAAACCAAATAGACTACAATAGTGCACTTGGCAGTAGGCGCATAGATATTGTTATTCCTGTATATAATGGCTACGAATATCTAGAGCCACTTTTTGCTAGTATAAAAGCAAACACAAGCCACCCATATAGACTAATAGTAGTTAACGATGCAAGCCCAGATAACAGGGTTAAAGAGCTACTTAGCACTATTTTAGCAGAGTTTGAAGATGTAGAGTTTATAGATAACGAGCAAAATCTTGGATTTGTAAAGAGTGTAAACAAAGCTGTAAAGCTAGTAGAGGCAGATTTTGTAATTTTAAATACAGATACCGAAGTACCACCTATGTGGCTACAAAAGCTTATGTACCCAATTAAAAATATGCCAAAAGTAGCTACTACAACCCCTTTTACAAACTCGGGAACAATTGCTAGTTTTCCACGATTCTTAGAAGATAATACAATTTTCGAGAACCTACCGCTAAATAGCATAAATAAGCACTTTAGCGAGGTAAATGCAAAAGAGCACTATGCAAAAGCTCCAACTGGTGTTGGTTTTTGTATGGGTGTTAACTACGCACTAGTTAAAGAGATTGGCTTTTTTGACGAAGAGAGCTTCTCTAAAGGCTATGGCGAAGAGAACGACTGGTGCCAAAGAGCAATACAAAAGGGCTACTCTAACCTAATAGTACCAAATCTTTATGTTTACCATAAGCATGGCGGTTCGTTTTCTAGCGAATTAAAACAGAAGCTACTGCACGAGAATCAACAAAAGCTACTACAAAAGCACCCAACTTACAATAAGCAAGTTCAAGAGTATGTAGCAAACAACCCACACAAAGTATTAAGAGAGCTTTTAGTTATAACAACATCAAGCCAAAATAAGCCTCTATTTGTAGTGTTTGACCACTCTTTAGGCGGTGGTGCAAATAGCTATTTAGATAACCTTTTAAAAGACAAAATAACACAAAATGAAAACACTCTACTAATTAGGTACGACTTTTACACAAACAACTACAAGTGTAATTACAAGTACGAAGAGTACGAGTTTAAATTTGCCGTAGATTCGCTTGATAATTTAGATATTTTACTAAGCCGTGCTAATATAAAAGAGCTATTTTTAAACTCTTTTGTATCGTATCCTAACCAAAAAGAGTTGCTAGAGTATATAAACAGCTTATGCGATAAAGATATAGAGATTACACTGCCTTTACACGACTACTTTGCAATATGCCCTAGCTACACACTACTAAATAGCGAAGGTAGCTACTGCGGTATGCCTAGTAAAGATGTGTGCAAAACTTGCCTAGCAAACAACAACCAAGAGTGGAAAAACTTCTTTAACGACGAGATAGATATTGAGACTTGGCGAGAGCTATGGATTGGCATTTTATATAGAGCAAAAGTTTTAGTATTCTCTAACGCTTCAAGAGATATTTTAACAAAAGCATACCCAACTTTAAATACAGAAAATATAGAGGTTATTCCACACATTGTAGACGATATTGCACCAGTTTCTATACCAAAAAGAGCTGGCTCTAAGGTTACTATTGGCGTACTTGGTGCTATAAACTACGCAAAAGGTGCATCGGTAATTAAAGAGCTAGTAGATAAAATAGAAAAAGAAAATTTAGATATAGATGTAGTTGTTGTTGGGCAAATTACAGAGCAAATTAACAGCAAACACTTTAAGTTTACAGGCAAATATAAAAGAGAAGAGCTAAAGGGAATTATATTAAATAGCAAAATAGATATATTCTTAATTCCATCTATCTGGCCAGAGACATTCTCGTACACTACAGAGGAGATTATAAAGATGGATATACCTCTAATGGTATTTAACCTTGGAGCTCCTGCAGAGCGTGTTAAAGAGTATAAAAATGGCTATATTTTAGACAATATAAATGCCGACTCTATAGTAGATTGCGTTAAGGAGTTGAGCAGTATCAACTAATATCATCTTAAAAGGTGGTATTATTCTGCAAAAAAGGCGCTAATTATGCGATACTCAATTTTATTAATAACTCTACTTTTAAATGCAAACAACTCTACACTTTGTAAAACTTGTCACCCTAAAATTTATAGTGAATATAAAGAGTCTATGCACTTTAAATCGACTCTAGATAGAGATAAAGCACACAATGCAATTTGGCAAAAACACCCACTCAAAGCCAAAGACAAATACAAGTGTGCCAAGTGCCACGACCCTAAAATAGAAAACAAAGTAGATAGTGGTGTAGATTGCATTAGTTGTCATGCAATAAAAGATGTAAAAGAGCACGCTAAGGCTAACGAAAATGTTTATGAAAAGAGCGCTAAAACATTCTACTCTAAAGATGTTAGCAGAAGAGATAAAAAAGTAACATACCACAAAGAGAGCTCGTTTTTTGGTATGTTTAGTAGTGTTACTGGCTCGCCATATCACGATATAGACTACAGAAATAGTGGCTACTATAATGGTAAAATGTGCATGGGTTGCCACTCTCATTTACAAAATGGCTCTGGGTTTATGCAATGTGAACTACCAAATAGTGGAGCACAAAACGAAGAGCAAAACTGCATAACATGCCATATGCCAAAAGTTGCTGGTAGCGCAACAACAATTAAGCAGACAAAAACACACGCTTACCACGGCTTTTTAGGGGCCTATAATAAACCTAATTTACTTAGTAAATATATACAATTAGAGATAAAAAAGGGTAAAGATAACTTTAGCGTTGTGGTAACAAACTCTACTCCACACCCTCTGTTTACTCAGCCTTTAAGGGTTGCTAAACTTTTAGTTAGCGTTAAAAATAAGCAAAATTTAGAGTTTAACAAAAGCATAGAGTTTGTAAAAATTTTAGGTAAAGATGGCAAAGCAACATCTCCTGCACTTGCAAATAGCGTAATTAAAGACAGTATGCTAAAAGCTAATCAAAAGCGAGAAATTACCTTTAATTATAAACCAAAAGAGGGCGATAAGATTAGTGCAACACTTGGATACTATGCTATTAACCCTAAAGTTGCTAAAAAATTAAATTTAGATGAGCCAAAATTCGTAGAGTTAAAGAGTAAAATTGCATATTAGATATACTCTTAAGCTAATTTCTCTATACTTCTATTATGAAAGATAAAATTAAAGCAATAAAAGAGCAACTACAAAATAACCCTAAGTTTCAAGAGCAGATACAAAACATGAAGCCAAAAAGATCGATTTGGGGCTTTATAGGGGTTATATTATTCTTTTTTGTACCCGAAATTTTAAACGACTTTTATAGTAAAGAGATACTAGAGTGGATTAAAAATTACGCTAAGGGTGCGCCAACTCAGCAGATGGAAGATAGCTTAATTTGGCTAAGCACCAAAGCCTTTGATGGCGAGGTAAGTTACCTAAATATAACACTTGGTGTGCTGTTTTTAGTTTGGTTATTTAAAAAGTAATTATCTTATTTTTGCTATAAACTTACCACCTCTAACACATCTTAGGGCTTTTTTTTCTTTTTTAGGATGGTAGCTATTTGTACCATATGCAAAATTAATACCCCACGATATTTTAGAGCTTGCTACATGTGATGTGCTACTCCAGTAAACTTTTTGTAGTGTGCTTTTAAATGTGCTATCTAACTTTGTAGAGCTACTTAAATCTATAATAGACGAAAGTTCGCTAATATTAGGAAGCCTCCAGTCGTTGTATCCGCCAAGAGTTAGTGCCTCGCAATAGTCTATTGCCTCTTTCCAGTTTTTAGAATCTACTGTTGTGTTATCTTGCCACGATAGTTTAGAGTTATAATCTAGCACTATACCGCTATTATCTCGTGCAAAATTAGCACTTTTTCTTTTGCTATTTGTTGCATCTACACACTTTACATAGTGCTTATTACTTTGTGTAGTGTAGAAGTGGTCATTTCCTGTATTAAAGCTACTCCACAGTGCAAAACCTTTACTATTGCTTGAGCTCCAATATCCAATACTATCTACACCACTTTTAATATCTGTAAACTCGCTATCTAAAGATGGTCCTCTTTTTTGGTAGTTTACAAGCTCTTGTAACTCTTTTGCAGTTGGTAGTCTATTGCTATTTAATCCATTTATCTCTAAATTTTCGCAGTACTCTTTTGCCTCGCTAAGAGTTAGCTCTTTTTCGCTTGAGCTAGCTTGCCAAATTAAACCACTACTTATATCTTCTATGCCATCACTGCTTTTAATAAACTCTCTAATATCTCCAGTTTGATAGTAGCCGTCATCTTTAATAGATCCATCAGTTACCTCAGTTCCATCTAGCGCATAACTGATAGTTTGCCCAGTTTGCTTAATAGATGTAGGGTATAGTGTATCACTTTGCAATCTACTTGCAACTGATACATTTTGACTTTTAATTTCCGATATAGCGTCTTCAACTGTGTTACAGCTTGTTAAAAATAATGTAGCTATAGTTAGTATTAATATTCTCTCTTTTTTCATAAAAACTCCTTGTAGTAGTGGAATATTATCAAAAAAAAAGTTATAATACTTAAAAAATAGCATTTTGACATATCCAAATTATGGATATATATAGAATTTTACTCTACATTTAAATATTTTCTTAGCCTCTTTATACCCTCTTGCATATGCTCTATATCACGAGTGTACGAGAACCTTAGTTTGCTCTTTGTGCAATTGGTGCCAAAATCAACACCTGGGGTTACTGCTATTTGGATATTCTCTAACAGCTCATAGCTAAACTCTACTGCATCACTTCTGTATTTGCTTATATCACACCACAAATAGAAGGCTCCATCTGGTTTTGCCTCTATTTCGAAAATCTGGCTAAGCTCGCTATATAGGTAGTCTCTTCGTTTTTTGTACTCTTCTTTTACGCTCTTTAAGTAGCTATAGTCAAAAGCCTCTAGCGCTCCATACTGGCTAAGTGTTGGGGCACTTAGGTATAAATTTTGTGCAATATTTTCAGCTGGTTTTATTAGCTCTTTTGGCAAAATCATCCAGCCAACTCTAAAGCCAGGCATACAAAAATATTTAGAAAACCCGTTAATTACAATTACATCTTGGCTAAAATTTAGCGCGCTCTTTGGCTGGGTATCGTACACTAAGCCGTGATAAAGCTCGTCAGATATAAAGTAAATGCCACTCTTTTTACAATAATCAATTAGCTCTTTTAGGCTCTTATCATCATAAATATTGCCCGTTGGATTTGATGGACTAGATATATGCAAAGTATCAATTTTTTTACCAATTAAGTGGCTAGGCGTTAACATATAGTTTGTACTTTTATCGATTGCAAGTGCTTCTAACTTGGCATCTACCATGGTTGCAAAGTTTTTATAACACGGGTAAGATGGGTCGCTTATTGCTAGTGTGTCGCCACTATTTAATGTTAGCAAATAGGCAATTAAAAAGGCGTTGCTTGTACCTGGAGTTACTAAAATTTGATTGGTATCTACACTTAGATTGTACTCTTTTTTATAGTGGCTTGCAATTTTTTCTCTAAGCTCTAAGAGCCCAAGAGTTGGCGTATAACCAAATGCTTTAGCATCTATTGCCTCTTTTATTGCACTTAAAACTTTAGAAGATGGCTCAATAGAGGGCTCGCCAATCTCAAAATGTATAACATCTTTATACTCTTTGGCCTTAGCAACCAAATCCATAACTCTAAATGATGTTATATCTTTGTATCTCATTTTTTTCGCTCTAGTAGCTTTAGGTATTGCCAAATTGCTGTAGCAATTACCACTAGTAGAAGTGGTGCTAAATATGGTTTTGCTTTTAATTGGTTAAATAGCATAATTATAAAATCGCTCGAGTAGTAAGCACTTAGCCCAATTACGCAAACAAACACAATAGAGGCAAAAATATTTACAATTACAAACCTTTTAAAATTGTACTTTCCAAGCCCCATAACAATTGGAATTAGTGTTTTAACTCCATATATAAATTTCTGTATAAATATTGCGATAGTTCCGTATTTGCGCATTAGTAGTGTTGTAATTGCTAGTTTTCTTTTGTGCTTAGCTAAATACTTTTGTACATCTTTTTTCTGGTATCTACCAAGATAAAACAAAAAGTTATCGCCCAAAAAGTTAAAGAGCGCTGCAACTGCTAAGGCAGTAAAAAGATCTATCTTTCCTAAATATGCAAACACACCAGCAGCTGCTACAATTACAAACGAACCACCAAACGAAAAGAACGCAACAGCCAAATATCCCCAAGCTTCTAGTGAGCTAAAATCCATAAATAACCTTTTTTTGGTATGATTATACTATTATTTCAATAAAGGGTATTTATGGCATCAGGATTTTTTGCACTATTAGACGATATAGCAATGTTAATGGACGATGTTGCAACATCTGCAAAGGTAGCAACAAAGCAAACAGCAGGGGTTTTAGGCGACGACCTTGCAGTAAATGCAGCTAAAGCTTCTACATTTTCGGCTTCTAGAGAACTACCTGTAATTTGGGCAATAACTAAGGGCTCTTTGGTTAATAAAATTATAATTGTACCACTTATGATGCTACTTAGCTTCTACTTTCCAAGTGCAATTGCTCCAATTTTGCTACTTGGAGCGGCGTTTCTAGCATACGAGGGGGCTCATGGTATATGGGGGTGGCTATTCCCACACAACCACGAGGGCGACGAGCCAAAAAAAATGAGCGAAAAAGAGAAGATACGCTCTGCAATAGTTACAGACTTTATTTTATCTATCGAGATTGTATTAATTGCACTATCTTCTGTTGCCAATTTAGAGATTGTACAAAAAACTGCTGTTGTAGCTATTGTAGCTCTTGTTGCAACTATTGGTGTTTACGGTATTGTAGCAATGCTTGTAAGGCTAGATGATATTGGCTTTGCAATCGCAAGAGACTCTAAAGAGGGCAGCACAAAAGAGAAGTTTGGGCTACGCCTAGCTGCAACTTTACCAATAATAATTAAGATACTAAGTGTTGTAGGTGTTATTGCAATGCTTTTAGTTGCGGGTGGTATTTTAATGCATAAAATAGAGATTCTTCATAGCATAATGCACTCTATTCCAACAATTATGGGCGAGCTAATAGCAGCACTAATTCTTGGTGGTGTATTAATGTTAATTATAGATGGAAGTAAAGCTGTAGTTAAATATTTAAAAAAGTAACCCCAAAGCTGGGGTTGGTGTTAGACTACTGCGCGCTTTGGCAGTAACCACACTTTTTAGCATCTAGTGGAATCTCCATAGAACACTCGCTACAAACTTTTGTAGTTGGCTCTGCCTCTGGCTCTGTAGCTTTCATTTTATTGTAACTTCTTACAAACATAAACACAACAAAACCTAAAATTAAAAACGAAATTAAGTCGTTAATAAATAGACCATACTTAATAGCAGGTGCACCAGCTTTCTCTAGCGCTTTCATTGTTGCATACTCTTTACCATCTAGCGCAATAAATAGGTTAGAAAAATCTACATCCCCCATTAACTTACCAACTGGTGGCATAATTACATTACTAACTAAAGACTTATTACTCCCCCAATGAATAATCTTAACTTTTGATGTAGAGATTTTGTTCATACTCAATAACTATTAGCTGACACAATTTTTTGCTATAATAAAAGAAAAAAAAGGAGTTAAAGCATGAATCTCTTTGCAATTTTACTTTTGATTGTTGTAGTTATTGCTATCTATTTGGTTGTTATATATAACAAGTTTGCATCACTAAGAGCTGGCATAGATGCTGCATGGAGCGATATTGATGTG
>CAZFCZ010000071.1:0-26544 GCA_964517485.1 uncultured Nitratifractor sp.
AGCATTTAAATCATAAGAAAAATACTTTATAATCTCTCTAAATTTTCTTTCTGAAATGTGCGCATGTTTTATATATTTGTTCTTCTTGGTCATATCGTTATTTTAGCATATATCTTATCTGCTAAAGTTATCTTGACCCTAAATTTATTATTTGGACATTAGTGTCTGTTAATTGTTTAATATTGGCATTAACAGACATTTTGTCTTGTTAATTTTTAATTTTAACTCATAAAAGATATAACTTAAGTGCTTGGTTTTAGGATTTAAATTTATTTTTTATATACCCAATCAAGTTGGGTATTATGGGTGGTTACTTGTTTGCTGTAAGTTTTACTCTTTAATTAACGAGTAGATTGGAGAATCTAGTTTTTTGGCACCCTCTAGGAATGTTAGCTCCATTATAAAGCAGGCTTCTGTGCAGTTTGCTCCTACTCTTTGTATTAGTCTTGCTGCTGCAGATGCTGTACCGCCTGTTGCTAGTAGGTCGTCGATTAGTAGTACATTTGCTGGTGTATTGTCTTCTTTTTTAAAAGCATCTATGTGTACTTCGACTTCGTCGTAGCCGTACTCTAGGGCATATTTTTCCGAAACGGTAGTGTAGGGTAGTTTGCCTTTTTTTCTAATAGGAACAAAACCTAAATTTAAGTGCGATGCAAGTGCCGCGCCAAATATAAAGCCTCTTGCGTCTATGCCAGCTATATAGTCTAGATTGTACTCTTTGTATCTTTTTACTAGGTGTTCTATTAGTAGTTTGTATGCTTTTTTATTATTCAGCATAGTAGTTATATCTTTAAACATAATTCCTGGCTTTGGAAAGTCTGGAATTACTCTTATAGAGTCTTCTATTATTTTTAGATCTTGTGGTTTCATTTTTGCTCCTTTTAAAATTCGAATCCGCCACCGGTGCCTTTGTTCATGCTTGAGTAAACAGCTTTTACATAGGTTTTTCTAAGTTCGCACTCTAGCACTTTTGCGCACTGCATACAGCTATTTAATACCTCTTTTTCTTGGCAGGCTTTTATCTTTACTAGTTCGTCATCTAGGGCTAGTTGCCATTGGTCTTTAGTGTTTGTATCTTGATTAGACACCATAAGCCTCTTTTACTTTAGATATCTCTTCTTTAGAGCCAAAAAAGCACGGAGATGTGTCGTGTAGGTGCTTTGGCTTAAGCTCTAGTAGGCTATTGCCTTTGTCGTCTATTGCGTCGCCTCCTGCTTCTATAAATGCTAATGCAAAAGGTATTACCTCGAATAGGTCTCTTAGCTTTCCGCTTGGTTTGTCTGTTGTACCTGGGTAGCTAAATAAACCGCCACCTTTTAGTAGAATTTGGTGTAAGTCTGGCACCATACCACCACTGTATCTTAGGCGGTAACCATTGGCAAATAGCGACTCTATTAGCTCTTTGTGGTGTGGATACCAATTTTTTTGTGTAGAGCCTGGTGCATTTAGTTTGCCTTTGCTATCCATAGTTACTTCGCCAATAAGTTTAAATTTATTATCTGCAACTCTGTAGTGTAGAGGTTTAGAACCTTTTATTGTTTTAATCATCTCTACTCTTGGGCCATAAACTACATATACAGATGCAACTAAATTTTCGCCATTTAAACCACCTTTGTAGATACCAAAAATAGAGCCAACAGATAGGTTGTAATCTACTATACTTGAGCCATCTAGTGGGTCGTAGCATACTACATATTCGCCAGTATTGTTAAATGTTAGTTTGTCCTCTTTTTCTTCGCTAATAATTGCGCTAATCTCTTTAACATCTTTAAATACATTTTCTATTATTTCGTCGCTTTGGATGTCGAGTTTTAGCTGTGTATCGCCAGTAGAGTTAGAGCTTTGGCTATAACCTGTGTCGCCAGTTTTAATTAGTTTATCTATTTTAAATGCAATCTCTTCTATTTTTGTAAATATGTTTTCCATTATTATCCTTTTATTTGTATTGCGTTTTTCCAGATGTAGTCTATAATTTCGTCTGTGTTGTTTAGGTTTAGCTTGTGCGCGCTTAGGTTGTTTAGTTGCTCTTGGGGTATTGTGCTATCTATTGCAACTGCTTGCAGATGTGGTATATAGCTCTCTTCTATAGTGCCTCTAAATATTCCAATTCTTGGTAGATCCCAAGTTTTTAGCCCCTCTACTAATAGTAGGTCAAATGGTTTTAGGTGCTCTATTAGTCTATCTAGGTTAGAGCTTTCGTGCTTAAAAACTGTAGTGCGCTCATTAGATACAACTGCAACATTTGCGCCGCTTTTAAAAAATCTGTCGCTATCTTTGCCTGGGACATCAAATTTTGCCTTGTTAGATGGGTCGTGTTTAATGATTGCTATATTAAACTCTTTAGAAAGTTTATTAGAAATCTTCTCTATAAGTGTTGTTTTACCGCTACCACTTGGGCCAGTAAATGCAATTGCTAAATGTTTCAATACTATACCTCTATAAAAAATTATTTAATTATACTATAATTGCTATAATGATAAAAATATTTTTAGGAGATTTTATGAAATTATTAAAATATGCGCTAATTATACCAATTATTTACGGTTGTAATAGTAAAAATAACTCTATAGAGGTTTTAAAAACTAATGCTCAAAGTTATATTAATGCTTCTAATACAGTTGCAGCAAATTCTACTTATGAGATTGTTTACTTTAATATAGATAACAATACATTAAATATTAACCTTATCGAAAAGAGTAACCAAGATGAGCTTTCGATAACAGAGTGTAAAGTTAATAAAGTTACATACACCCCAACAAAAGTAGATAGCGCAGATATTGGTAAACACTATACAATTAGTTTAGCTAATAGTAAGAAAAAGCTAAAAATAGAGTGCAAACTTAGTAACGATAAAGTAATTAAAAAGAGCCTAACTAGATACTGGAAATAGTAATATAGTGCCTTTTTGGCTTTTGATATTTTATATTAAAAAGTTGTATGATTTTTTAGTAGAAATTTAAGTGGTGGGTCCTCGGGGACTCGAACCCCGGACCGCTCGGTTATGAGCCGAGAGCTCTAACCAACTGAGCTAAAGACCCTCTTAAATACCGCTATCTTGATTAATCGTTAATCATTTCGATTTTGGTGTCGGAATTATACGGCTTATAACCTTTAAAAGAAATTAAATTTTCTAAAATTCCAAATAAAAATGCAAAAATTATAAAAGAGGTACCACCGTGGCTAAACATAGGCAGCGGTGCTCCTACAACTGGTGCTAATCCAATAACCATATAGATATTTACACCCATATATACAAAAAACAAAAATGCCAAACCACTAGCTAATACTACAATGTGGTAGTTGTCGCTATATATTTTAGATATTATTAAAAGGTGTATAATTAACATTATATATAGAGCAACAACAATTACCATACCCTTAAAGCCAAATCTTTCGCCTAGATATGCAAATATAAAGTCGGTTGTAGATACTGGTAGAAACTTTAGTTGTGTTTGTGTTGCTTCGTCTTTGCTTTTGCCTTCTATTCCTCCACTACCTATGGCTATTAGGGCTTGTTGCACCTGGTAGCTTGGCTTGCCTAAAAAGTCTTCGATACGCTTTTTTTGGTATGGTTTTAGGGCATATTTGTAGCCAATTGGTGCTAAAATACCTAGTGCTACAACAATTACTGTTATTATTTTCCAGTCTATTCCTACAATAAATAGTACCGCAAAAGAGGCAATAAGTAGCAGTAGCGTTGTACCTAAGTCGGGCTCTCGTAATATAAAATATGCTGGTATTGCAATAATTAGTGATAAAACTATAAACTCTAAAAGACCATAACCGCTCTTTTTGGGAGGTCGTTTATATATAACAAAGGCTAAAAACAGAAGTACGCTAAGTTTCATAAACTCTGATGGCTGTATTGTTAAGCCGCCTGGTAGTACAAGCCAGCGTTTTGCACCTAATATTGTTTTACCACTAATATCTACAGCTAGTAAAAGCAGTAGGTTAAATACATAAGTTATTGGTGCAAATAGCCATAAAAGGTAACGCCAAGGTATATAAGCAGCAACTACAAAGATAATTGCCGAGAGTGTATAGTAAGCCATTTGTTTATGAAAAAGCGCTGGGTTCATCTCTTTAATTAAAACAGAAGAGACTAGTAGAATAGGAATAATTTGTATAATTAGTATTAAATTAAAATTTTTACTTATCTGTTTAAAGTAGTCTATTATAACTTCGCTATCCATAAATTGCTTAACCCTAATTGTTTTTAAAAAAGATTATATCTAAAAAAGTATAACCTTTATAAATAAATTCACATATTTAAGATATAATACTATTAATTTTAATAAAGGATATAAGTTTGGTTTTAATATCTGGTCCATGTGTAATAGAGAGTAGAGATAATGTTTTTAAAATTGCAAAAGAGCTACAAGAGTTTAATAACGATAGCTCTATAGAGTTTTATTTTAAAGCGAGTTTCGATAAGGCTAATAGAACATCTATAGATAGCTACAGAGGCCCTGGATTAGAAGAGGGGCTTAAGATGCTACAAGAGGTTAAAGAGGAGTTTGGTTATAAGATATTAACCGATATACACGAATCAACTCAAGCTAAGGTGGTTGCCGAGGTTGCAGATGTATTGCAGATTCCTGCATTTTTAAGCAGACAGACAGATTTACTTGTAGAAGCGGCTAAGACTAATAGTATTGTAAATATTAAAAAGGGGCAGTTTTTAGCACCAGCTGCGATGGAACACTCTGTTAAAAAGGTTCTAAAAACAAGAGGTTATAATGGCGAAGTAACTTATAGCGCTGCAAAAGAGCATGGTGTTTGGCTAACTGAGAGAGGTAGCTCTTTTGGGTATGGTAATTTAGTTGTAGATATGCGTGCATTAGCAATTATGCGCAAGTTTGCGCCAGTAATTTTTGATGCAACGCACTCGGTGCAAATGCCTGCTAGTGGTGGCTCTAGTAGTGGTGGTGATAGTACATTTGTACCAGTGCTTTCTCGTGCTGCTGCGGCTGTTGGTGTTGATGGTTTCTTTTTTGAGACACACTTTAACCCAGCAATTGCTTTAAGTGATGGTGCAAATATGATACAATTAGATAATTTAAAAGAGCTAATTAAGCAATTAAAAGCTATATTTTTAGTAGATAGTTTTGCAAATTAAACTAATTTAGTGTAGTATAAATTAAAAAAAGGAAAATATATGAATATTGTAGAGGGTAATTTACAAGTTAATAAAGATGTTAAAGTAGCAATTATTAGTGCAAGATTTAACCACTTTATTACAGACAGACTAGTAGAAGGCGCAAAAGACTTTTATGCTAGACACGGTGGCAATGCAGATAATTTAGACTTAATTTTAGTACCAGGCGCATTTGAGATTCCGTTTGCATTAGATAAAGCTTTAAATAGTGGTAAATACGATGCTATCTGCTGTTTGGGTGCTGTAATTAGAGGTGCAACACCACACTTTGATTATGTATCGGCAGAGGCAACAAAAGGTATTGCAAATGTAGCACTTAAGCATGCTAAAGCTGTATCGTTTGGTGTACTTACTGTTGATTCTATAGAGCAAGCAATAGAGCGTGCTGGTACAAAAGCTGGTAATAAAGGTGCTGAGGCAATGGCTAGTTTAGTAGAGATGATAAACCTATATAGCGAGCTTGACTAATGGCTACAAGACATCAAGCAAGAGCAGCAGTAGTTGGGCTACTATATGCATACGATTTAGGAAATATAGAGATAAGCAAATTTGCAGACGAGATACTAGAAGATAGTAAAATAAGAAATAAGCAAAGAGAGTTTTCCTACAAACTATTTAGCGGCACAGTAGATAACTTAGAAGCAATAGATGCCGAAATTACAAAAGCACTAAAGCAGTGGGATTTTGCAGAGCTAGGTAAGATAGAAAAAGCAATTTTAAGGCTAGGAACTTACGAGATTTTTATTGATAATAACGATAGAGCTGTTGTAATTAACGAAGCAATCGAGCTTGCAAAAGAGCTTGCTGATGATAAGTCTCATCAGTTTATTAATGGTGTGTTAGACTCTATAGGTAAGGAATAGGTTTGAGTTTAAATTTAGATTTAAATAAGCGCTTAAGTAAAGAAGAGGCTGTAGATTTAATTAAAAATGCAGATTTAAAAGAGCTAGGTAAGCTAGCGTATGCTAAAAAGCAGCTAATGCACCCAAAGGGTATAACAACATTTGTAGTCGATAGAAATATTAACTATACAAATATATGCTGGGTAGATTGCGATTTTTGCGCATTTTATAGACACGAAAAAGACGAAGATGCCTATATTTTAACATTTGATGAGATAGATAAAAAGATAGAAGAGCTTTTAGCAATTGGTGGTACGCAGATATTGTTTCAAGGTGGCGTGCACCCTAAATTAGAGATAGAGTGGTACGAAGATTTAGTTGAACATATTAATAAAAAGTATCCACAAGTTACAATACATGGCTTTAGTGCAATAGAGATAGACTATATTGCAAGACGCTCTAATATATCTATAAGCGAGGCACTTAAGAGGCTAAATGCTAAAGGTTTAAGTTCGATTCCTGGAGCTGGTGCAGAGATTTTAAACGATAGAGTAAGAGATATAATTGCCCCAAAAAAGCTAGATAAAGATATTTGGCTAGAGGTACATAAAGAGGCACATAAGCTTGGAATTAAATCGACAGCTACTATGATGTATGGAACTGTGGAAACAGACGAAGAGATAGTAGAGCATTTTGACGAAATAAGACGCCTACAAGATATAACAGGTGGCTTTAGGGCGTTTATTATGTGGAGTTTTCAGGGTAAAAATACGGCACTTATTGCTAAGCACCCAGAGATTAAAAAACATAGCTCAAATAGATACCTAAGGCTACTTGCAGTTGCAAGATTGTATCTAGATAATGTACAAAATATTCAGAGCTCTTGGGTAACGCAAGGTAGCTATATTGGGCAGATGGCACTACTTTTTGGTGCAAACGACTTAGGAAGTACTATGATGGAAGAGAATGTAGTAGCAGCAGCTGGTGCTACAAACTCTATGAATCAGCAACAGATGGTTGAGTTAATTAAAGATATTGGCGAAAAACCAGCAAAGCGAAATACTGCATATAAGACTTTAGAGAAGTTTTTTTAATATAAGGGTGTTTGTACCCTTAAAAAGGCAATATATGAAAAAAGTGATTTTACTATTTTTAATACAAGGATATTTAATGGCAGCAACATTAACAAAAGTAGATATAAATGGGGTTGAGGTTCCAGTTATTTTTGAAAAAGATAACAGGCTACCGTTAGCTTCTGTTCAGTTTATTTTTAAAGATAGTGGTAATTTATCGAGTAATAAGGCTGCATTAGTAACACTAAGTGCTGCGCTTTTAAACGAAGGTAGTAAAAGTAAAGGTGCTATAGAGTTTGCAAAAGAGCTTGAAAATAGAGCAATTAGCTTAAGTGCACACACAGGTAGAGAGACTTTTGTTTTCGAATTAGAGTCGCTAAAAGAGCAGTTTGCTTTTGGGGTAGATAAGTTAACAGAGCTAATTAAAGACCCAAACTATAGTGATGAGACATTTAATAAAATTGTAAATAAAAGGCTAGCTAAGCTTGTTAGCAAAAAAGACGATTTTGACTATATTGCATCTAATGGCTTAAGAGCTATTTTATTTAAAGAGACACCACTAGCACTGCCATCTTTAGGTGACCAAGAGAGTGTAAAGAGTTTAAAACTAGAAGATATTAAAGAGTTTATAAATAGCCATATTTTGCTAAATAACCTAATAGTTGTAGCTGGTGGAGACTTTAGTAAAGATGATATAGAGAGTTTTGTTAAAAAGTTTGCATCTGTACTAAAGGTTGGGAGCATTAAGCCAATTGCTAAAATAAAAGCTAGCGATAAAATTGTAAAAAAAGAGCACTTTGATAAAACTGAGCAAGCATATATTTACTTTGGTGCACCATACAATATGGATATTAGCGATAAAAATAGAGTTATTGGAAAAGTTGCATCGTTTATTTTAGGAAGCAGCGGCTTTGGTAGCAGACTTATGGAAGAGGTTAGGGTTAAAAGAGGTTTAGCTTACTCTGCATATAGCAGATTTGTGGTAAATAAAACCAATAGTTACTTTAGTGGATATTTACAAACTAAATTAGAAAACCAAGAAGAGGCGATAAAAGTTGTTAAAGATGTGGTAGAGAACTTTAGTAAAAGCGGTGCAACTAAAGAGGAGCTAGAGAGTGCTAAAAAGTTCTTTTTAGGGTACGAACCACTAAGTGTAGAGACGCTTTCTCAAAGAGTTTATAAAGCATTTAATGAATATTACAGCGGGGCTGGAGTTGGCTTTAGAAAAACTGAGCTTAAGATAATAGAGAGCTTAACACTTGATGAGTTAAATAACTTTATAAAAGAGCATAACGAAATTACTAAAATGAGCTTTTTTATAGTTACAAATAAAAAATAGATGTTTTCACAAGAGGATATTGCACTACTAAAAAAGCTAAAAAAGAGAACTCTTCTTGATTTAGCTTTAACTCTACCAACAAGCTATAAAGATACTACTTTATCTAAAAGTATAGAAGATGGTAAAAATTTTGTAGGCAAAGTAGAGGTTCTCTTTGCTAGTACCAGAAATGGCAAACTGCACTTAGATATTAAATTAGAAGATTTTAACCAAAGAGCTAGTGTAATTTTTTTTAAAACTACACCTTACCATAAAAAGCTATTTAGTGTTGGCTCTAAGCATACTATAAGTGGTAAGGTAAGCTACTTTAGAGGGGCACTGCAAATTACACAGCCACAATCTATTAAGAGCTTTGGTAAAATTGTGCCACAATATAAAACAGTTTTAAAAGAGAGCGAAATTGCTACTTTAATAAAGCGATACATTACACAAGAGTCTCTTTTTATGACTGGTTTATACCAAGACGAAATAGATACAATTTTAAAGCTACACTATCCAAAGAGTATATCTGATATTAAAAAATATAATGAATTAAAACCTGAAATTATCGACTCTTTAAAATCTATAGAGGCTTATAACCATTTAGCAAAATATAGAAAAAAGCGTGTATTTAATAAGCCAATTAAGAGCTTAAATGGTGATATAGATAAGTTTTTAACAGCCTTACCATTTAAGCTAACTCAAGACCAGTTAGATGCAATTGCTAATATAAAAGAGGATTTAGCTAGTACTAAAAAGGCTGCAAAAAGGCTAATTATTGGCGATGTAGGTAGTGGAAAAACTATGGTTATTTTAGCAGTAGCTTTAATAGCTAGTAAGAGTAAATCTATACTTATGGCACCAACTTCTTTGCTTGCTAACCAGCTATTAGAAGAGGCAAAAAAGTACTTAAGTGATTTTTTATCTATTGCATTTGTTACGCAAAAAGTTACAGAAGGAGACTACACTAAAGCAGATTTTATTATAGGCACACACGCACTATTGTATAAAGACGATTTACCAAAAGTTGCACTTGTAATGGTAGATGAACAGCATAGATTTGGCACTAACCAGAGAGCAAAATTAGATGCCTTAACAAGAGAGCAAGATGCATCTGCGCACTTTTTGCAATTTTCTGCTACGCCAATACCTAGAAGCCAAGCTTTAATAGAGTCTGAATTAATAGATATTACCACAATAAAGATGCTACCATTTAAAAAGAGTATAGATACAAAAGTAATATCTAAAGAGCACTTTAGTAGCTTACTAGAGCATATTAAAGAGCAAATAAGCAATAATCACCAAACAATAATTGTTTATCCACTTGTGGAACCAAGTGATGAGATTAACTATACATCTTTAAGCGAGGCTATAGATTTTTGGCAAAATAGATTCGATGGTGTTTATTCGACACACGGTAAAGACAAAGATAAAGATAGTGTATTGTTAGAGTTTAGAGAAAATGGTAATATTTTGCTCTCGACTACAGTTATAGAAGTTGGTATATCTTTGCCAAAGTTAACTACAATTGTAATTGTTGCAGCCGAAAGATTTGGTCTTGCAACGCTGCATCAGCTTAGGGGCAGAGTAGGGCGTTATGGGATAGATAGTTTTTGTTATCTATATACTAACTTAAAAGAGACACCACAGAGATTAAAAGAGTTTAGTAAAACTCTAGATGGCTTTAAAATTGCGAAATTAGACTTAAAATATAGAGATAGCGGAGATTTACTAGATGGTACAATACAAAGTGGCAGGGCGTTTAAGTACCTAGATTTAAGTGAAGACGAAGAGATAATTGCTCAAGCGAAACAAAGAGTTAAGAAGTTGGCCTTAAAATAGCCTATATGCTTAGATATTTTAAATAAAGTAGGTATAATTTAAAAAACATTTTTGGAGTATTTATGGATATATTAATAATTGGTAGTGGTGGTAGAGAGTACTCTATTGGCTACGCTTTAACAAAAGATGAAAATGTAGATAAAATATATTTTGCACCAGGTAATGGGGCTACAGATAAACTTGGTGAAAATATCGATATTAAAGATTTTAGCGAGCTTGCTAATTTTGCAAAAGAAAATAGTATAGATTTAACAATTGTAGGGCCAGAAGATCCTCTAGTAAATGGTATTGTAGATGTTTTTCAAGAACAAAATTTAACAATTTTTGGGCCAAGCAAAGCAGCTGCACAGCTAGAAGGCTCTAAAGTATTTATGAAAAATGCCTTAAAAAAGTATGGAGTACCTACTGCAAAGTATATTGAAACTTCTTCTTTAGAGGAGGCTACAGATTTTATTAACACTATGAGTGAGCCAATTGTAGTAAAGGCAGATGGACTTTGCGCTGGTAAGGGTGTAATAATTGCACAAACTAAGCAAGAGGCAATAGATGCTGCTAAGGGCATGCTAAGTGGCGATAGCTTTGGCGATGCTGGTACTCAAATTATTGTAGAAGAGTATTTAGATGGATATGAGCTATCTATTTTTGCTATTTGTGATGGCAAAGATTATGTGGTTTTACCAGCTGCTCAAGATCATAAAAGACTATTAGATGGCGATGAGGGGCCAAATACTGGTGGTATGGGTGCGTATGCTCCAACGCCATTAGTTAATGATGAACTTTATAAAAAAGTAGAAGATAGGGTAATTAAGCCAACTCTAAAAGGGCTAAAAGACGATAATATGCCATTTACTGGCGTTTTATTTATTGGGGTAATGGTTGTAAATAATGAGCCATATATTTTAGAGTACAATGTACGCTTTGGCGACCCAGAGTGCGAAGAGCTAATGGTTTTACTAGAGTCTCCTGCAAGTGAGCTATTTTTAAAAGCCGCAACTGGTGATTTAGCTAATGCAGAAATTAAATTTAAAGACTCTTATGCTGTTGGTGTTGTAGTTGCAAGTAAAAACTACCCATATAGCAGTAGTGAACCTGCAGAGATAATTGTTGATGATATAGTACACAAAGATTTAAAAGAAAACTCATATATTGCATATGCTGGAGTTAGTAAAGACAGCGATGGAAAACTATTAGCAACTGGTGGTAGAGTACTAGTATGCGTTGGTTTAGGCGATACTATTAAAGAGGCAAGAGATAGAGCATATATGCTTATAGGACAGGTACATTTTTTAGGTAAAAAGTGTAGAATGGATATTGCATATCAAGCCCTAAAAGATTAAGTTATAAGGAGTGTTAATGAATGATTACACATATGCAACATTAGGTAGAAGATCGGCGTCGTTTGTTATAGATGACCTAATAGTGTCTTTTCTTTTTATTGCAATATTTTATGGACAAATAACATCATTAACTTCCCAAGAACTTATGGTTAATTTTATAGTACAAAATAGCTGGATACTACTTATGTTAAAATTAATCTATCACACATTTTTTATTTGGTATAATGGTATGACAGTTGGAAAGTATATTGCTAAAATTAAAGCAGTAGATGAAAGCACAGGTGCGTTACTGCCATTAGGTAGGGCACTATTTAGAGCTTTGGTTAGGGTTTTAGGAGAGAGTTTTTTCTATTTTACTTTTTTATTTGCAATATTTGATAAAAGAGTTCAAACTTTACATGATAAGGTGGCAAAATGCGTGGTGGTAACAAATGTTAAAAATTAGTAAAAGTTTAGCAATATTATTAGTAGCTTCAAGTTTAAGTTATGCTCAAGAGGTAGAAGTTTTTGCAAATGAAGTTGTAGAAAATGGAAATATTACAAATATTACAGGTGGAATTGTACTTGAGTACGAAGGCGATTTACTAAGCGGTAAAAGTGCAATTTATGATAAGAGTAATAATACAATTATTATTAAAGATAGCGTATCTTATATACCAAAGAGTGGTAAAAATATTAAAGCTAATGAGCTTAAAGTTAATTTAAACAATGATCATATTGTATTTAAAGACTTTTTTCAAATAGATAAAGATGATGTATGGATAAGTAGTGTAGTAGCAAAAAAAGAGGAAGAGAAGTATAAATTTACTAATGCTATTTTCTCTAGTTGTCAAGTTGATAACCCAGATTGGTTAATTGGATTTGATAAGGCAGAGTACGATACAAAAGATAGGGTACTTAGATTAGAAGATGCAAAAGTATATGTTAAAGATGTACCAGTATTTTATTTTCCATATATCTACATTCCTTTAAATACTAAAGAGAGAAGAAGTGGATTTTTAAGACCTATTTATGGAAATATAGAGAATGAAGGTTTTTTATATGACCAGCCATATTTTTGGGCTATTAGTAAGAGTCAAGACTTAGAGATTAACCCTCAATATAGAAGCAAAAGAGGTTATGGTGCATTTGCAACATATAGATTCTATCATGCAAAAGATGCGCATGGCACTATAAAGGCTGGTTATTTTAAAGATAAAAAAAGCTATACAGATAGATATAACTTAAAATATAGTAAACACTATGGAGCAGAGGTTGAATATACTAACAACTCTTTAATAGACTCTTTATCTAAAGGTGAATACGAAAATAAACTCTATGTTAATGGAATCTACTTAAGTGACAGTGATTATGTAGCACTTCAAGCTGATAAAAGAGTATCACATTTTAAAGTTGGCTCATACTACGACTCTAGATTAAACTATTTTGTTAAAAATAACTACTTTTATAGTGGTGTAAACTTTAGATATTTTAAGTCAGATAGTAGTGTAAATAATAAAAATACTATACAAATCTTACCTAAATTAAATTTTCATCTACCATATACAAATGTTATATTTAACAACTTGTCGTATATAGCAGATTTGTCTCTAACTAACTACACTAGAGAGAGTGGTTCTAAAGCTTTAAAACTTAAATTTAAAGCTCCTATAGAGATGCATTTTTCTTTTTTTAATAATTATTTAAATCTAAATTTAACAGAAGAGATAGAATCTACTGCTTACGATTTTTATAATGTACCACTAGAACAAAAGAAGTATAGTTCTATTGTAGCTAATCATAAAATAGAGCTATCTAGTGAGGTTACTAAATTATACGATAGTGGCATACATACTGCTTTATTTAGCTTACTCTATACAAAAAGTAGTTTAATTAATGATAGTTGGATGAAATTTAAAGAGATACCAAAAGAGCTAAAGAGTGATTTTATAGATGACATTCCTTTTGATTCAAAGCTAACATTTAGGACGCATCAATATTGGAATAGTTTTAATAGTAATCTAAGTATAAATTATATATTAGATGCTCACTACTATATAAAAGAGCATAAATTAAGAGATATAAATCAAGAAGTTAATATTAAATATAAGAATTGGAAATTATACTCAAACATTGGTTATTCATTATTGCATAATAAAACAACAGGTATATATAATAAAATATCTTACGATAATAAAAGATATGGTTTAGCACTTGCCTATTTGTGGAGAAAAGATTATTTAAGTTTAGAGACAACTTCTAAAGATTTATCTGCTAGCGGATACTTTAAATACGATGACTCATTATCTTTTAGAGCAAAAGCTAATTATAATTTAAAAAATTCTAACTTAAAAGGTTGGGAAGTTGGTACTAATTTAAATAGAAAGTGCTGGAGTGTTGACTTTAACTTTGGGCAAAGCATAAGACCTGTACTAAAAAGAGATGGCAGTAGAGGCTCTATTAAAAATAACTACTTTGGCGTACAGTTAACTATACTTCCATTTGGTATATCTTATGCAGGAGGAAGTTAATAGTATATCTAAAGCTTTAGAGCTTTTAGAACTTCCGCCTTTTATTACTAAAGATGATGTAAAAAAACAGTATAAACTCTTAGCTAGAAAGTTCCACCCTGATATTAATAGTGATAATTGTGAAAAAATGAATCAAATTAATACAGCTTATAACTTAATTATAGAGTATATAGATAACTTTAGATACTCTTTTGACGAAGATGAGCTAACTAAGCAGATTCCAAATAGAACTCACAATAGCAACTTTAAGCCATTTTCGTAAATTGCTACTCTAGCTCTTGTAAGAAGCTAGTAAAATCTGCATCGCTTGGCATTCGCCAGTTTGCTCTTGGGCTTAGACTTATTGTACCTACCATTATTCCATCTGGCATACAGTTTCTTTTAAATTGTTGTGTAAAGAATCGTTTAATAAATAGTTTTAGCCACTTTTTAATTGTATCTTTGTTATAGCTATCTTTAAATGCAATTGATGCGATATATAGTATCTTTTTAGGAGTAAAGCCTTCTCGAATAAAGTGGTATAAAAAGAAGTCGTGTAGCTCGTATGGTCCTACAATATCTTCGGTAACTTGAGTTATTTTATCGTTACTATTTGGTAAGAGTTCTGGACTAACTGGTGTTCTTAATATATCTTTTAAAACATCTTTTAGCTCATCTTTTGCATAGTACTCTATTAGATATTTTATTAATGTTTTTGGAATACCACTATTTAGCCCATACATACTCATATGATCACCATTGTATGTGCTCCAACCAAGTGCAATTTCGCTTAAATCGCCAGTTCCTATAACTAGAGCATTTAACTTATTTGCACTATTCATTAATATAGAAGTTCTAGCTCTTGCTTGCACATTTTCGTAAGTTACACTATGCTCGTTAATATCGTGTTCTATAGCATTAAACTCTAGTTTAGAGATATCTTTTATATCTACCTCTTTTAGCGTTACTCCTAACTTGTTGCATAAACCTATTGCATTTTTATATGTTCTGCTTGTTGTGCCAAAACCTGGCATTGTGTAGCAGATTATATCTTTATAATCCCAGTTAGCAATTTTAAAGGCTTTATGTGTACTAAGTAGAGCTAAAGTAGAGTCTAGTCCACCGCTAATTCCAATAATTGCTCTTTTAATATTTGCTTGTTTCATTCTGCGAAGTAGGGCATAGGCTTGTATATTTGTAATCTCTAAAGCCCTTAACTCTTGCTCGCTGCCTCCTTTTGGAACAAATGGGCTAGAGTTGTACTCTTTATTAATTATAGTAGCCTCTTTAATATTTAAAGTAATTACTCTTACACCTTTTTTGCGAGATTGGTTAAAAGATGTATCTAGATATCTAATATTGCTAACTCTTTGCAAATCTATAGTTGTAGTTAACATTTTACTATTAAAGTTAAAGCTATTGTCTCTATTTAGTACTCTACCATACTCTGTAACTATCAAGTCGCCACTAAATATTGTATCGCTTCCACTTTCGCCAATAGAGCTAGATGCATAGGCGTACGCACAAATTGCTCTAGAGCTTTGAGTTTTTACTAGCTCTAATCTATAGTCGCTTTTTCCAACTATTTCGTTGCTTGCACTTAAATTTAGTATTAAGTTAGCACCATTACTTACCATATGATTACTAGGAGGAGTAACTGCCCATAAATCTTCGCAAATCTCTATTCCAAAGAGCATTGAGCTACTGTTACTAAATAGCAAATCAACCCCAAATGGTACAGATTTACCTAAAATATCTATTTGCTCTTTTACAATATCTTTTCCACTATTAAAGTGCCTTGCTTCGTAGAACTCTTGCTTATTTGGTATGTAGCTCTTTGGTATGGCACCTAAAATTTCGCCATCTTTAATAACAATAGCACAGTTATAGAGTCTGTTAAAATATTTAAGAGCAACGCCAATTACAAGTGTAATGTCTATATTTTTGCTTTCCTCTAATATGCTTTGTAGAGCAATATCTTGCGAATTTAATAAAGACGACTGAAAAAGTAGATCACCAATACTATAACCAATTAGACTAAGCTCTCCAAATAGTATAATAGAGCAATCTTTACTATTAGCCTCTTTAGCTAATTTTATTATTTCGGTAGCATTATATTGTGGATTAGCAAGTTTTAAAGCGGGTGAAGCAGTAGCGATATTGTAAAAACCAAACATTATTTGCCTTTAGCTGTTTTTTCTTTTTGTAATTACCTTAAGAGGCTAAAGAGTTAATCTCTTTTTGTAACCTCTTGGCATAATTTTACAAAGTATTTTGCATGTTCTACTGGTACATCAGGTAGTATTCCATGTCCTAAATTAAAGATATGTCTGCCATCTTTCATAACTTTTGCTATATGCTCTACAGACTCTTTAGTTGCCTCCTTAGAGTATAATCTAGTTGGCTCCATATTACCTTGTAGAACATACTTAGAGCCTAATTTATCTTTTGCAAGCTCAATAGGTGTGCCCCAATCAACACCAAATACATCAAAATTACCATAAACTAAGCCACGCTCTATAAAGGCTGCAACGCCTTTAGGAAATACAATAATAGGAATATGTGGATACTTCTCTTTAATATAATCTACAATCTCTATAATGTATTTCCAGCTAAATTCGTCGTATTTACTTGGTTCTATTGCAGCTGCCCAACTATCGAATATTTGTACAACATCTGCACCAGCTAAAATCTGTTGTTCTAGGTAGTATTTAACAGCTTGTGTAACTTCTGATAGTATATTATGTAAAAGCTCAGGGTTAGAGTATAGCATCTTTTTAGAGATGTTATATGTTTTTGTACCTTTACCTTCTATCATATAAGTAGCTAGTGTCCAAGGTGCTCCAGTAAAACCAATAAGTGCTTTATCTTCTGGAAGCTGCTCTTTTAGTAGTTTTATTGTATCGTATACATATGTTAATCTGCTAGCTGCCTCTTTAGGTTCTCTTAGTTTATCTAAATCTTCTTGATTTTTAATAGGATAGTCAAATATTGGGCCTTCGCCAGTTGCAAAGCGTAAGTCCATACCCATTTCGTTAGGTATAACTAAGATGTCACTAAATAAGATTGCTGCATCAACACCTACAATATCTAAAGGCTGAATTGTAACTTCGGCTGCAAGTTTTGGGTTATGACATAAAGATAAAAAATCTCCTGCCTCTTTTCTTACTGCCATATACTCAGGTAGGTATCTACCTGCTTGTCTCATCATCCATACTGGTGTATATGGTGTCTCTTTTCCTAAACATGCATCTACAAATATTTTACTCATTAATGACTATCCTCTCCATGACCTTTGTGCATAAAATAAAAAGCTAACGCTAAACCTAAAATCGAACCAGACAGATACATCATCTCTTGTGGGCCACTATATGTAGTATTCATTGCTCTTTTAAAGAACCCTACAATTAAAACCATAATAATTACTTTTGCTAATTTGTCTTTTAGCTCATCTAAAGAGTGTATCTCTAATATCTTAGATGCTGCACTCTTTTTAGCTATATCTATTTGAGATATAAATAGCTCATAGAGTCCAAAGCCAAATATAAATAGAACAATTGCTATAAGATACAAATCTATTGCCCCAATTAACTCTGTTACTATAACTTCATGAAAGTCTTTAATATGCCCTTCGTGTCCAAAGTAGTTACTATATACTATTGATGCAACATGTGTAACATCTACACTAGCTACAATAAATAGTGCAATACCACCAACCATACTAAAAATAACTGCAAGAAGTACAAAAAATCTTGTACTCCATAGTGCAGATTCGAAGCTTCTTTCTAATAGAGAGTTCTCTTGCACATCAAGTTCTAAGTGCTCTTTATCTGTGTGTGTTTCTTTCATTAAACTTCCTCTAGTTCTATCCATTTTTGCGCAATTCTAACAGCATTTGTAGCTGCACCAACTCTTACTTGGTCTGCTACAACCCAAATGTGTAAAATATTATCTTGGAATATGTCTTTTCTTATTCTACCTACAAATGTAATATCTGTATCTGTTGCAGTAACTGGCATAGGGTAGATACCCTCTTCTAAGTTGTCCATAACTTCTACATTTTCAAAAGCATCTAGTGCTGCTCTTGTTTGTGCTACATCTACTACAACATCGTCGTTAAAAGTAATTGTTACAGCCTCTGAGTGGCTTCTAAGAACTGGCACTCTAACACAAGTTGCACTAACTGGAACATTTGTACCTAAGATTTTAGTTGTCTCGTTAGTCATCTTCATCTCTTCTTTAGTGTAACCATTCTCCATTGGCTTATCTACCTGAGGAATAACATTTAGAGCAATTTGATGCATAAACGCTTTGTGTTCACTCTCGTCAAGTTTAAATGCAAAAAAGTCTTGCATCTGCTGAACTAGCTCTTCCATTCCACTTTTTCCTGCACCACTTGTTGCTTGATAAGTAGATACATCTACTCTTTTAATACCATTATAAAGATCAAATAGTGGCTTAAGTGCTAGTACCATTTGAATTGTTGAGCAGTTAGGGTTAGCAATAACTCCACTCTCTCTCCAAGCTGCAATATCTTGTGGGTTTACCTCTGGCACAACTAGTGGAACATTTGGGTCCATTCTAAAGTGACTAGTATTATCAATTACAACAGCACCAGACTCTACAGCATATTTTGCAAATTCTGCACTAATGCTTCCACCAGCACTAAAGAAAGCTATATCTATATCTCTGCCTTCAAATACTGTACTTGTAAGCTCTTCTATAACATACTCGTTACCATTAAATTCTATTGTTTTACCTGCACTATTTGCACTTGCTAGTGGCAGAAGCTCTGCTACTGGAAAGTTCTGCTCCTCTAGTAATCTAAATAACTCTTCTCCAACTGCACCACTTGCACCAACAACTGCTACATTATATTTTCTACTCATTATTGCTATTCTCCTCTTGGTTTTGAGTGTTTTCTATATTTTCTTTTTCTTCTAAATTTTCATCTTGTGGTTTATCTTTAGGGCACTTAGCAATGCTAACTACACCATCTTTACCCTCTACACTTACAACTTTTACACCACTTGTATTTCTACCGGCTTTTCTAATTTGTTGCATATCTACTCTAATCATTTTACCTATACTTGTTAAGCCCATTAAATCTTTATCTTCTTCTACGATAACTGTACCAATTATATCGCCAGTTCTAGGAGTTAGCTTCATTGCAATTACACCTTTACCTGCACGAGCTTGTTCGCGATATTCACTAGCCGTAGTTCTTTTACCTAGACCTTTTTGGCTAATAATTAGTAGCTCATCCTCTTCGTTAGTAATAGTAGTAGCAGAGCAAACAACATCGTTTTCTATTTTAAATTTAATACCAGTTACTCCTCTACCAACACGACCAATCTCTCTTACATCTTCTACTTTAAATCTAATACATTGACCCTTTTGAGTAACCAAGAATAGCCATTTAGTCTCTGGGCATACAATCTCTGCTGTAATAATTTCGTCTGATTCGTCTAGATTAATTGCTCTAACACCATTGCTTCTTATATTTGAGTATTCGCTTAGCTTCGTTCTTTTAACAATACCGTTTTTGGTAAAGAATACTAACGATTTTGTATCGTCAAAGTCGCTAGTTGGAATAATTGCCTTAATTTTTTCGTCTTGCTGTAGATTAATAAGATTAACTACCGCTTTACCTTTTGCTTGGCGACTACCTTCTGGAATTTTGTAAACTTTTAGCCAATATAGTTGCCCTCTGTCTGTAACAAACATTAAAGTATCGTGCGTATTTGATGTAAAGAACATCTCAATAAAGTCGTCATCATAAGTTGTAACAGCAATTTTGCCCTTACCACCACGATTTTGGCGCTCGTACTGTTTTACTGGAACACGCTTAATATAACCTCTGTGTGTAATAGTTACAACCATAGGCTCATTAGGTATTAAATCTTCAATATCTATATCGTCGTAATCTTCTACAATCTCTGTTTTTCTCTTTGTACTATAGTTAGTTTTAATCTCTAAAAGCTCATCTTTAATTATCTGGTTAATCTTCTCTTCACTTTTTAAGATTGATTGTAGTCTATCTATTAGTTCAAGAAGCTCTTTTAGCTCTGTTTCGATTTTTTCTATCTCTAGGCCAGTTAAACGGCGAAGGCGCATCTCTAATATTGCTCTAGCTTGTACTTCGCTTAGGCTAAAGCGACTCATTAAGTTGCCTCTTGCCTCTTCGTCGTTTGCACTTGCACGAATAATTTTAATAACCTCATCAATATTATCTACAGCAATTTTTAAACCTTCTAAAATATGAGCTCTAGCTCTAGCTTTCTCAAGTTCGAAAATTGTTCTTCTAATAATTACTGTTCTTCTATGTTTTAAGAAAATCTCTAACATCGAAGCAAGATTTAAGATTTTTGGCTCTTTATTAACAATAGAAAGCATAATAATACCAAATGTAATTTGTAGCTGAGTAGACTTATATAGGTTATTTAAAATAATATCACTCATAGCATCACGCTTAAGCTCTATTACAACTCTAATACCATCTCTATCAGACTCGTCTCTAATTTCGCTAATTCCCTCTATTTGCTTGTCTCTAACAAGTTGTGCAATGTTCTCTATTAGCTTAGATTTATTTACTTGGTATGGTAGCTCATCTATTACGATAACTTCTTTGCTCTTCTTTTGCTCTATGTGAGTCTTAGCTCTAACCTTAATACGCCCACGACCAGTAGTATAGGCATCTACAATACCTTTTTTACCAAAAATTATACCACCAGTAGGAAAGTCTGGCCCTTGAACATGCTCTATAAGTTCGTTAACACTAATATCACTATTATCTAAGTATGCAAGTAGAGCATCTATTAGCTCATCTAAACGATGTGGTGGGATATTAGTTGCCATACCAACAGCAATACCAGAAGAACCATTTAAAAGAAGGTTTGGTATTCTACTTGGTAGAACATCTGGCTCTCTCATACTGTCGTCGTAGTTTGGTACGAAATCTACTGTATCTTTGTCGATATCTCTAAGTAGCTCTTCGGCAATTTTACTCATTCTAGCTTCGGTATAACGCATTGCAGCCGCGTTATCGCCATCTATAGAACCAAAGTTTCCTTGCCCGTCAACAATTGGCTCTCTCATCGAGAACTCTTGAGCCATTCTTACAAGTGCATCGTAAACAGAGTTATCACCATGTGGGTGATACTTACCTATAACATCACCCACAATTCTTGCAGATTTTTTATAAGCAGCTCTGTGTGATAAATTAAGCTCGTTCATAGCAAAAAGAATTCTTCTATGAACTGGCTTAAGCCCATCTCTAGCATCTGGCAATGCGCGTCCTACGATTACGCTCATTGAGTAGTCTAAATAACTACCTTTAATGCTATCTTCAATATTTATATCTTCAACTAAATTGCTTTCAAATAGGTCACTCATACTCCACCTTTATATTGGATAAAAATCTAATTATTATATCTAAAATTACTTAATAATTATAAACTTATCTTACTTCTTTAATAGTCTCTTTATCGCTTCAGAGCATATTGCTAAGCCAAATGCACCAGTTACACCAACAAAAGAGCCTTTATCTTTAACTTTTGGCTCTTCTGTGCTAAATACAACTGTAAATTTTTTATTAAACCTAGCACGCTTAAGCTCACTTCTTATCTTTCTAGCTAATGCGTCGCCATGAGTTTTAAAAATTGTTGTAACCTCTATTTTGCTAAAGTCGTATCTTTTTGCCGAACCTAAAGACATTATTAGCTTTTTGTAGCACCTTTTAGCAACCTCTACTTTTACTCTTGTTGTATCTGCTGCGTCTATTACAATATCGTATGGCTCAAAATCAAAGCTCTCTACCCACGCTAAATCCATCTGTTTAACTATGCCTTTAATACCTGGGTATAGCGTTGTTAGAGTTGTTACTTTGCACTCTCCAATAGCGTTATCGCTACCTATTTGCCTATTTAAATTACTCTTATCATATACATCGTAATCTACAATTGTAATATCGTTAACACCGCTTCTGTATAGGCAATCTAAAGCGTAGCTACCAACCCCGCCAACACCTAAAATCAAAACTTTTGCATCTTTAATCTTTGCGTAGTCTTCTCCAAATAGCTCTTTGCAGCGCTGGTATCTCATAGCCAGCTCTTTAGGGCATTAATACTTTCGTAATGCGTCATATCTAAATGAATTGGCGTAATAGATACATAATCTTCTTTAATAGCCTCGAAATCGCTATATTCGCTATGTGGGTTACTATTTGGTTGCCAATCTAGCCTTGGTAGTCCTATCCAGTAGTACTCTTTACCTCTTGGGTTTATATGCACTTGTGCGCTGTTGCCGTACTCTCTTTTACCTGCGTGTGTAACCTTAATGCCTTTGCACTCTTGTATCGAAACTGGCGGTATATTTATATTTAAAAATCTTCTATCTGCTAGGGGGTAGTTGCCATCAAATATCTTTTTAACAATTTTTACTATAGTATCTTTTGCTAATTTGTACTCTAGTTTTGCTATATCTTTACAGTTGCTTCTACATACTTGAGAAATTGCAATTGCAGGAACACCCTGAAGCACAGCCTCCATAGCCCCAGCTGCTGTACCAGAGTATGTAATATCTTCGCCCATATTTGCACCAACATTAATACCACTTACTACTAAATCTGGTTTTTTATCTTTAAATAGCTTATTTAGCGATAAAAATACACAATCGCTTGGTGTGCCATCGTCTAATTTATAAAAATTTTTCTCTAACTCTACAAAATGCAAGGGGCGAGTAAGCGTTAAAGAGTGCGCACAAGCAGACTTCTCAAGAGTTGGAGCAACTACTATAATATTAGCTAGTGGCTCTAGTGCCTCTTTTAGTGCTAAAAGTGCTTTAGATTCAAAGCCATCGTCGTTAGTTAGCAAAATAGTTTTTTTCATTATAAATACCTTTAAACTTTTTTGATATAATACTAAAAAACTACACAAAAAGGAAACATAGTGGAAAAAGTTCCTATGTTAGAAGTAACTTACAGAAGATTATCAGAAGAGCTAGAGCAGTTAAAAAGCGAAGAGCGTGGTAAAATTGCATTAATAATAGATAAAGCTAGAGAGTTAGGCGATTTAAAAGAGAATGCCGAATACCACTCGGCAAAAGAGCAACAAGGCTTAATGGAAGCTCGCATTAGCGAACTTACCGACTTAGTAGGTCGCGCACAAGTAATAGAGCCATCAAAGTTAGCACACCAAAGAGTAAGCTTTGGCTCTACTGTTGTCTTAACCGATCAAGATACCGACGAAGAGGTAACATACATAGTTGTTGGTACACAAGAGTCTAATCCA
This sequence comes from uncultured Nitratifractor sp., assembly GCA_964517485.1. Classification (GTDB taxonomy): domain Bacteria; phylum Campylobacterota; class Campylobacteria; order Campylobacterales; family Sulfurovaceae; genus JAADEQ01. The sequence goes on from CAZFCZ010000071.1 coordinate 23,350, forward strand.
TCTAAGGGGCTAATATCTATAGCTTCTCCAATGGCAAGAGCGCTACTAGGCAAAGAAGAGGGTGACGAAGTAGAGATTAATCTGCCAGCAGGTTTAAAAATCTTCGATGTCGAAGAAGTTAAATATACCCCAATAGAGCTTTAATATGCAAAAAAATGTAGCAATAGTTGGTGTAAGCGGATACACAGGTTTAGAGCTTGTTAAATTAATTCTAAACCACCCTATATTTAAAATTGCATACCTAGCAACAAGTAGTGGCGATACAACTATTAGTGCACTACACCCAACACTACAAGGCGTATTAGAGCAAAATGTAGATAGGGTAGATATAGAAAAAATTGCCTCAACTTGCGAATTTGCATTTTTAGCACTACCGCACAAAACATCAATGGGTATTGCAAAAGAGCTTATAGCAAAGGGTGTTAAGGTAATAGACCTATCTGCAGACTATCGCCTAGAGCTAGACACTTACGAAAGTGCATACTGCCTACACGAAGATAAAGAGAACCTAAAACACTCGGCATATGGGCTAATAGAGTACTTTAGAGACGACATTAAAAATGCAAAAGTTACTGCCTCTCCAGGTTGCTACCCAACAGCAACACTTTTAGGGCTATTGCCTTTTATTCCGTACTTACAAGAAGATAGCGCAATATTTGTAGATGCTAAAAGTGGCGTAAGCGGAGCTGGTAAAAAGCTAAGCGAGAGTACACACTTTGTAAATATAAACGAAAATATCTTTGCATACAACCCGCTAAAGCACCGTCATGCACCAGAGATTAAAGAGAAAATTCAAAAAGTACATAACAAAAACTTTACAATTAACTTTGTACCACACTTAATACCAATTACAAGAGGCGAACTTGTAAGCGTATATGCCACGCTAAAAGAGGGTATAGATCCATTAGAAGTTTTAAATAACCACTATAAAAACGAACCATTTATTAGAGTACGAAACAATCCTGTTAATGTAAAAGATGTTGCAGGCACGCACTTTTGCGATATATATGCAGCAGTAAACGAAAATAGTATCTTTATATCATCTGCAATAGACAATCTACTAAGGGGCGCAAGCTCTCAAGCACTTGCGGCTGCTAATATTATGGCAAATTTAGATGAAAGCTTAGGTTTACCTACAATCTCTTATGTACCATAACATAAAAGAGGGCGCACTTTTAATTGCAGATGCCCACTACCCAAACCACAAAAAAGAGCTCTTTTTAGAGCTTTTAAATGCTGTATTAAGCGGTAAAATTAAGACACCACAACTTATACTAATGGGCGATATATTCGACCTTTTAGTTGGAGAGAGCAAATACCTAAAAAAGCAATTTAAAGAAGAAATTGAGCTTTTAGATACTATAGCAAAAAAAGTAGAAGTTATATATTTAGAGGGTAATCACGATTTTAATTTAAAATCTCTTTTTAGTAGTGTAAATATAGTACCAATTAGCAAACAACCACTACTTGCAAAAATTAATAACAAAACTATTGCACTATCGCATGGAGATAACTACTTAACACCTCTTAGCTATAAGCTATTTACAAAATTTATAAGAAACAGATATATACTTAAAATACTACCAGACGCAATTGCAAAATATAAGCTAAAAAGTATGAAAAAAAAGAGACTTTGCAAAGATATTGCCGTGTTTAAAGATATTGTTTTAGCAAAACAAAACTACTACAATACTAACTTAATAGTAGAAGGCCACTACCACCAAGGTGTAATTGTTGGCAACTACTATGCACTACCATCTTTTGCCTGCAACGAGAGTGTTGCTATTGTTAAAAGTGCTAAGATAGAGTATAAAAATCTTAAAGATATTATTTAATATCAATAAAAACTATTACATATATTTACTGCTAAAATTTTATTAGATAAATTTGCTCCATATTAGCTTAATACTTAGTCTAATATGGTAATATATAACAAAAAATATAGGAGCATTAATGCACGATTTACACTTAACTACAACTTGGGTAGGTATAGCCTCTCTTATTATATTTGTACTTGGTTATTACTTTATAGCCACAGAAGACAAGTATCATATAAATAAGGCAAAGCCAGCATTGCTTACTGGTACACTAATTTTTATGCTAATTGGTCTTTACTTTTCGCTAAACGGACTAGACGGACACGCACTAGAGAACGAAGTAGAGCACCTTATTGTTGAGATTGCAGGTATTTTCTTCTTCTTATTAGTAGCAATGACATACATAGAAGCTATGATAGACAGAGGAGTATTTTCTGCACTAAGATTTAACCTAGTATCAAAGGGCTACAGCTACAAAAAGCTATTTTGGATTACAGGGGTATTGGCATTCTTTATCTCTCCAGTTGCCGATAACTTAACAACTGCACTAATTCTTTCTACTGTACTATTAACAATAGATAAAGATAATAAGCAGTTTTTAGTTCCAGGTGCAATTAATATAGTTGTTGCAGCAAATGCAGGTGGTGCGTGGAGCCCATTTGGTGATATTACAACACTTATGGTGTGGGTAGCAGGTAAGGGTAGCTTTACAGAGTTTTTATACCTTTTCCCAGCTTCTATTATAGGTTGGGCAGTAACAGCACTGCTTTTAAGCAAGTTTGTTCCAAGTGGCGAGCCACACTTCCATGCAGACGAAGAGAAGGTAGAAATAGCAGAGGGTGGTAAAGCAATTATTGGACTATTTGCTTTAACAATTGCTATGGCTGTTGTATCTCATCAAGTTCTACATCTACCAGCAATGTGGGGTATGATGTTTGGACTAGCACTTTTAAAGATGTATGTTTACAAAATAAACCAAAGCCCAACTACTACACAGCTAAATGCATTTACATGGATTGCTAAAATCGAAAACGATACACTACTATTCTTCTTTGGTATATTAGCAGCAGTTGGTGGATTACACTTTTTAGGTTTCTTAGAGTACTTTACAGCGCTTTACGAGCAATTTGGTGCTACAGCTGTAAATATTGGTGTTGGTTTCTTATCTGCAATTGTAGATAATGTTCCAGTTATGAGTGCCGTATTAAAAGCAGACCCAAATATGGGTGCAGACACTACAGCACAATGGATGCTAGTAACACTAACAGCAGGAATAGGCGGTAGCTTAATTAGCTTTGGTAGTGCCGCAGGTGTTGGTGTTATGGGTAAAATGCACGGTATTTATACTTTTGCATCTCATATTAAATATGCTTGGACT
>CAZFCZ010000072.1:0-5437 GCA_964517485.1 uncultured Nitratifractor sp.
CCACTTCTCATAGATCATTGCACTTGGAAGTACCAAGTCAGAAACCATTGCTGAAATACCTGGGTAACCGTCTGATGTTACAATAAAGTTATCCATCTCTCTTGCTGCTTTAATCCAGTGGTTAGCACTTGCACTATCTTGGTAAGGATTACAAACATTTACCCATGCAAATTTTACAAGTCCATCTTCGATACCTCTATGGATTGCCATAATATGCTGTTTACCAACACCATTTAGTGTACCCGCAGGGATTTTCCATTTCTTTTCTACTAAAGCTCTATGCTTAGGGTTTTTAACCATTAAGTCTGCTGGTAGTCTGTGTGTAAATGTACCAACCTCTCTTGCAGTACCACAAGCACTAGGCTGTCCTGTTAAAGAGAACGCACCATTACCAGGCTTAGCTTGCTTATTTAATAAGAAGTGAACATTATAGCTTAGTGTATTTACCCAAGTACCTCTTGTGTGTTGGTTCATACCCATTGTCCAGAAACTTACAACTTTTCTATCTTTTTCAATATATAGAGCTGCTAAGTCTTTTAATTTCTTCTTAAAGCTTTCGATACTCTCATCTGGATCACCTTTTGCAACTTTTGCTACATAATCAAGTGTAAATGGCTCTAGAGATTTTTTATACTCTTCGAAGCTAATCATCCAGTGTGCTAGTGTACCTGGGTTGTGCTTCATTGTGTCGCCAGCTTTATAACCATATGGTGCTAGTGCTGGAGCTTCTAATTCACCTACTTTTTTCTCCATCTCTTTAGAGATAGTCTCCATCTCTTTAGCAGTATATTTACCATCTTTAAGAGATTTCTCATTAGCTCTTCTCATACCATAACCAATATTTACTGGACCTGCTGTAAATACGATATGCTTCTTAACGAAATCCCAATCAATTGCATCTGCATGATTAAATACAATCTCATGAGCAATGTAGTTCCATAATAATAGGTCAGTTTGTGGTCTAAAAATAATGTTAAAGTCACCTAAGTCACAAGTTCTGTGAGTATAAGTTTGAATATTAACAACTTTTACTTTATCTGGATTAGAAAGTTTTCTATCAGTTACACGAGACCATAAAATTGGGTGCATTTCTGCCATATTTGAACCCCAAGTTACAATTGTATCTGTAATCTCGATATCGTCATAACATCCACTTGGCTCATCAACACCGAATGTTTGATAGAAACCAACAACCGCAGATGCCATACAGTGTCTTGCATTTGGATCGATAGCATTAGATCTAAATCCTGCTTTCATCATCTTCATTGCAGCGTAACCTTCCATTACTGTGTACTGCCCTGAACCAAATACGCCAACACCTTCTGGTCCACTAGCTTTAAGAGCTTTTTTGATGTGTTTTTCCATCTCATCAAATGCTCTTTGCCAGCTTACTGGTTTAAACTTACCTTTTTTATCGAATTCACCTTTATCGTTCATTCTTAATAGTGGTTGAGTAAGTCTGTCTGAACCATACATAATCTTAGCATTAAAGTAACCTTTAATACAGTTAAGACCTCTGTTTACTGGAGCAGCTGGGTCACCCTTAACCGCAACAATCTTGCCACCTTTTGTCGCAAGCATAATACCACAACCTGTACCACAGAAACGGCATGGAGCCTTATCCCAACGCCATCCACTTTCACCTTGTTCTGCTGCAGCTTGCACCTCTTGTGGAACTGTAATTCCTACAGCACCAGCAGCTGCTACTGCAGCTGAACTTTTTAAAAATTCCCGTCTGTTAATTCCCATATAAACCTCCTGATAATAAGTAGGGATGACTTATTTTATCACTTTAATTTATTTATTTAATTGATTAAAGTCAATAAATGCTATTATTTTTAAATAGTGTAACTATTATTACCACTTAAGTTTAAGTTAAGTTATTGTTATAATATATTGTAATTATTGATTATTAGTTTTACTTAATAATGTAAAGAGTATTATTCATAATCATAAAAAGCATATCACTTTTGATTAAGTATACTACCCCTCTAGCTCTTCTTGTAGCTCTAGCAGTTCTAGGTATCTATTGCTAATATCTTCGTATTGGCTCTGAAGCGTTGCTAGCTCGCTAGATACCTCTTGCAGTCCTCTTTGGTTGTAGCAATCTGGGTTAGCCAAACAGTTATTAAGTGTATCTATTTGCTCTTCTAGCTCTTCGATTTTTGGAGGTAAAAGTTCTAAGTCTCTGCTATCTTTATAACTTAGTTTGCTCTTTTTCTTTGGTTTTTCTACCTCTTTTACTTTTACCTCATCTTCTAGCTTCTTTTCAAAAACTGTTAACTCTTTTATCTCTTTTTCTATATCTAAATACTCGCTATAGCTCTGAAACGAAATCTCTACCTCGCCATTACCCTTAAATATAAAGAGCTTAGATGCAAGCTTATCTACAAAATATCTATCGTGACTAACAAAAAGCAGTGCACCATTAAAACTTATCAACTTCTCTTCTAATATGTTAATTGTCTGTATATCTAAATCGTTAGTTGGTTCGTCTAAAATAAGGCAATCGTACTTTTTAGTAAACAAAAGAGCAAGTGCAACTCTGTTTTTTTCGCCACCACTTAACTGAAAAATCTTTTTATCTAAATACTCTTTAGGAAACAAAAAGTTCTTTAAGTAGCCAAAAACATGCATATTTCTGCCCTCTACCATTACTCTGTCGCCACCATCTGGGCAAAAAGTCTCTATTAGGGTTGCATCTTCTTTTAGCATCTCTCGGTGTTGATCAAAATAACCAATAGATAGTTCGCCTTGCTTTATTTTGCCACTATTTGGTTGCAATCGCCCAAGCATAAGTTTTAAAAGTGTCGATTTACCACTACCATTTGGCCCTACAATTGCAATTTTATCTTTTTGTAAAATTCTTGTAGTAAAGCTATTAATTAACTCTTTATTAGCAATAGAGTAATTTAGGTTCTCTATCTCAAATAGCATCTTCTTTTTAGCTACTATCTTCTCGCCTTTCCAGCTCTTCTTTTCTCGCTCTAGCTCTACTTTCATTTTTCGTATTAGTGTTGGGTTTTTCTTCGCTTGGTCTCTAAGCTCAAAAACTCTTCTTTTTCTGCCTTGGTTTCTAGTTTCTCGAGCGCGCACGCCTTTTGCTAGCCACTCCTCTTCGCGCTTTAGCAATCTTAGCAGGTTATCGTACTCTTTTTGCATAGATTGTAACCTATGCTCTTTTTGCGCAAGGTAGCTGCTGTAGCCACCCCTATAGTTTACTAGTTTATAATCTTCTACCTCTACAATTCTTGTTACTATTTTATCTATAAAGTATCTATCGTGCGAAATTAAAAGCAGAGTAAACTTCTCTTTTAGCAAAATCTCTTCTAAAAACTCTACCATATATACATCTAAGTGGTTTGTGGGCTCATCTAGTATTAGTAAATCTGGCTTTTTTAATATAAGCGATGCTAGCGCTACTCTTCTTTGCTCGCCACCACTTAGCGACTCTACAAGCCTATCTTCGTACTCTTTTAACTTAAACTCTTGCATAGCACGCTCTATTTTAGATGTTAAATCCCACGCATTATGGTGGTCTAAGTATGCTGCAACCTCTTCGTGCTCTTTTAAAATTACTTTATCATCAGGGTTAATTGCAATCTGCTCGCTAAGCTCCTGATACCTATTTTGCGCCTCTTTTAAATCGCCTAGCTCATTTTCTATAGCCTCTTTTACGCTAGAGCCCTCTTTAAACTTTGGCATTTGGCTTAACATTGCATACTCTATAGAGCTATCTTTTATTACTTTACCTTCATCGGGCTCTTCGATACCAACGGCTAACTTTAGTAGCGTAGATTTACCACAACCATTTTGCCCAATAATAGCAACTCTCTCGCCCTCTTCTATATGAAAATTAAGCCCATCAAAAATCTGCTTAACATCATACTTTTTCTTTATATCATACATATCTATATAAGCCATAATTAAACCCTATTTAAAACTTAGGATGTATTTTACCCAAAATTAAGTGGTTTTTGATATATTCACAAATAAAAAACCGTTGGAGTTTAAAATGTTACAAATATTAATAGTAGCTTTTAGCCTATATACTTTAATAAAAATATATGTTAGTGTAATGCAAATTGGCTTTATTAGCGACAAAAAAAGAGAAGACGCAACCCTACTTAGTGCAACAAAATATGTAATTGCAGGCAACTACGCAATTAAAAAAGAGCGTCTTAGCATTGCCGAGTCGTTTATAGAGTACTTTCTATTTCTGTTTTGGATATTTGGTGGCTTTAAGTGGCTACAACAGAGCATTGGCATAGAAAATAGCATAACAAATAGTGTACTATTTATATTTGGTTTCTTTGCAATTAACTATATAATCTCTTTACCGCTAGATATCTACAAAGTTTTTAAACTAGACAAGAGCTTTAACTTCTCGACAACAACTCCAAAACTCTACATTCAAGACCAGCTAAAACAGAGCCTAATGTTTGTAGTAATTGGGGGCGTAATACTTGGGCTTCTTAGCTACATCTTTATTAACTTTACAAACTGGTGGATATATAGCTTTATTGCAATATTTATATTTATAATTTTAACAAATATGCTATACCCTACCCTAATAGCACCAATTTTTAACAAATTTAAACCACTAGAAGACAAAGAGCTACAAGATAAAATCGAAAGCATTTTAAAAGAGGTAGGGCTAAATAGCGACGGCGTATTTACAATAGATGCAAGCAAAAGAGACAACCGTCTAAACGCCTATTTTGGTGGACTTGGTAAGGCTAAAAGAGTTGTACTTTTTGATACACTACTTCAAAAGCTATCGCAAAGCGAAATAATTGCAATATTAGGGCACGAACTAGGACACTACAGCCACAAAGATATCTACAAAAACATTTCAACTATTGGTGTGTTTTTATTTGTAGTATTTTTTATAATGGGCAATCTACCAAACTCTCTATTTTTAGATATGGGCACAGTAGCCACAGCTGGCATAAAACTAGCAACTATTATACTTATAATGCCAATATTTAGCTTTGTGTATATGCCACTTATTGGCTTAATTAGTCGCCACAACGAGTACGAAGCCGATAAATTTGGTGCAAAAATTGGTGGTAGCCAAAACCTTATAAATGCACTATTAAAGCTAGTAAACGAAAATAAGGCATTTCCATACTCGCACCCTATTTATATTTTCTTCTACTACTCTCACCCACCAGTAATAGAGCGCCTAAAAGCTTTAGGCTACAAAGACGAAAACAAAGAAGATAGCATACTTTTAGGCTTTTTAAATGACAATTAAACAAGCTATTGCTTGGGCAAGTAAAGAGCTAACTCAAATTGCCCAGCGCCCAAGGCTAGAGGCCGAGATACTGCTTTGCCATATGCTAAATGTAAAGCGAGAGTTTTTAATACTAAACGACTCTAAAAGCATAGATTTTCAAGAGTACAAAATCTTAATAAACAGACGCAAAAAGAG
>CAZFCZ010000073.1:0-8051 GCA_964517485.1 uncultured Nitratifractor sp.
ACTGGTGCACCATCCTCAATAACTTTTAATATCTCAACAATCTGTTTATCTGTAAACTTACTCTTTCGCATCTTTTCTCCTGATTTATTTTATCAGAATTATTCTGTTTTAGGTAGTGCAGTTTTTGGGGAGGCTTACAACCAAGAAAACCAAGAATAGAAAGATACGGATACTACCATATTATAAATCGTGGTATTGCAAAGAATAGTTTTTTTAGAAAATAGTGATTATTTTAAGTTTTTAGAGATATTAGAAGAGGCATCACTAAACTATAAAAAACCTATGAATGTTTATCTTGATTTTATTAAAAAAAGGCATGATTTAGATAGTGTTTGAGGTGGAAATAAATTTGGTTTAAAAGTTGTATTGAATTTTCAGGGCATTATAGAGATAACAAGTAGCACTATATTGTGCTTCTTGTTTATAGTATTATTTTGTCATTCCGCGTATTGTTGCAACTGGTACAATAGAAGAGCTAATTATTTGCATAGTCTTCATTGGTCCAATTTCGATTAGTTTTGCAGAAGTTGGAGCTACATATACAATATCACCTGGTACTAAGCTTTTAAATGCATCTTGTAAAGAGTACTCACCAGTAAGACTAACCCTTTCTAGTGTAGCTTCGCTACCTTTTTTATGCATAATATATACTACATCTTTATTTGCAGAGTCTTTAAACCCACCAGCTGAACCAATAGCTCTTAGTAGTGTAATATCTCCAGCTTGTAGCTTAATTGGACCTGGATTATTTATTTCGCCGATAACAAAAACTTTTTTGTCTGGATTTTCTACTGTTACAATAGCGTCTACAATATTTTTACGAATTAAAGCTTGTACTTTAGATGCAGCTTTTGATTCGCTTAAGCCTGCTACTTTTACTTTACCAACCATTGGTAAGTTTGCGTAACCTCTATTGTCTATTAGTACGCCTTCTTTTGCGGTACTGTACTCTGGTTGTCCATAGATTGTCATAGCAATTCTATCGGCTGCTCTAAATCTATAAACATTATGCTTAGTATTTATAAGCTCTGTTGATACAACTTCGTGGCTACCTACTGTTCTATTTTGATCTAAATGATTAAATAGTACTAGTTCCTGCTTTTTAACACAACCAGTTATAGAAACAACTGCTAATGCAAAAAATAATAACTTTTTCATTCGACTCTCCTGTTAATTAATACTATTATTATATCTTAAGAAATTAAAAAACCTAGAAGAATAAGAAGAAAAACTTATAATTATAATTAATATTTATTAATATTTGTTTAAAGTAGAGAGCTATTTAAGATTTTATTTTTATTATATAAATTTTTAAATATTTTACTATTACATGTAACTTCAAATAAATTATCTATATGTTTGCTATGGTGTGTATCGCTACCTAAAAAATCTACATAACCAGCTTCTATTAAGAAGTTTGCTTTGTGCATGGCATCTTTACCATAATAACCATTTAGCGAATTAATATCGAGCTGAAAATATACACCTAAATCTTTTAAGCTCTTGTACTCTGCTTCTAAATCTTTTATATATCTATATCTCTCTGGATGGGCAAAAATTGGCTTAAAGTTACTTAGTTTAATATTGTATATAATATCTTCTAAATTTAGTGGCTTAAACATATAAGATGTCTCAAAAAGCAAGTAACCACCTCTAATTGGAAGGACTTCGTTTTTTTCTAGTTTGTTTAAAAAATCTTCGTCTAGGTAGTGTTCTGCAGCTGCTTCGAGCTCTATATCTATATTTTGTGCTTTAAGCTCTCTTTTTAGTTGGTATAAGCCTTGTAGTATATTTAATTTGTTATTAGGATAGCTATCTGTAATAATATGTGGAGTTGTGATTAATTTTTTATAACCTAGCTCTTTTAAGCGTTTAATATACTTTATGCTGTGTTCTATAGTTTTTGCACCATCATCTATAGCTGGTATTAGATGAGAGTGAATATCTACTTGTAACTCTTTTAAAAAATTTTGCTTCTCTTTGCTTTTAAATATTGAAAACATTTATAATCCTAATAGTAGCCATAGCCATAGCCATAGCCGTAACCATAGCCTTTGCCTGAAACTTTAACATCATTAAGCACTATTGATAAATTTGCACCACCGCTATATAGCTCGTTTGTTAGTTTTATAAAATCTTTTTTAGTTAAATTTGCTCTTAGCGTATATATGGTTAAATCAGAGTGTTTAACTATTACTTTAGAGTCTGCTACTAAACCAATTGGTGGTGTGTCTAGTATAACAAAATCGTATTCTGTTTTTAACTCGTTAATTAAATCTTCTAACTCTTGTGATGCTATAAGCTCGTTAGGGTTTGGTGGTTCAATTCCTGCTGGCATAATATCTATATAGTCATATTTAGTTTTAAAAATTGCTTCGTGCTTAGATATTGTACCACTTAAATAGTTACTTACACCTTTAGAGTTTAATACACCAAAAATTTTATGTAAAGTGGGTTTTCTTAAATCTAGATTTACAATTATAACTCTTTTGTGCAATAGATGTAAAGTACCTGCTAAGTTAGCAACAATAGAAGTTTTACCTTCTGCTGCAATAGTAGATGTAACTGAAATTACATTACTCTCTCTATTATTTAGCATAAATTGTAAATTTGTTCTAATATTTCTAAAAGCCTCTGCCGTTGGAGACTTTGGTGAGTCTAGAACTATTAGTCTTCTCTCTTTATTATCAAGCTTATAGTGTGGAACAATACCAAGCATAGGGACTTTTGTATTATTAGAAACATCCTCTTCGCTTTTAATAGTATTGTCTAAGAACTCTCTTATAAATGCAAACATAATACCTAAAATTAAGCCTAAAATAAAGCCAACTGCTATAATTAATTTTCTTTTTGGCTTTATTGGCTCTTGTGGTAGTAGAGGTAAATCTAGAATTCTGTTGTTACTAATTGTTGCTGCTTTTTTAATTTCGGTTTCGGTTTTCTTCTCCATTAAGTATGTATAAAACTTATCGTTAAATAAAAAGTTTCTCTCTAGCCCAATATAGTCTTGCTCTTGTTTAGGTAAAGATTTTAATTTTGATTGTAACTGCTTTAGCTTTTTATCTAATACAACTTTTTGCTGTTTTAAGTTGCTTAAAATATTTTTAACAGATTTGCTAATTATGCTTTTTAATTGAGAAATTTTAGCACTTATATTTTTTACCTCTGGATGCGAGTATGTATATCTTTTTAATAGACCTTTTCTTACAACTAAAGCTTGCTGTAGCTCTGAAACTAAAGAGCTAATAGAGTTGTTTTCTATTCCTACTCCTGCTAGTGTTACAGTTTCTAGACTACCTTTTTTTAGCTGTCTTACAACTTGTTTAATACCTGATAGCTTCATGTTTAATATACTTTTTTGATTTTCATATTCTGCTAATTGTTGCGATAGTTGTGTAATGCTCTCTTTAACATTTACTGTTTTTGTCTTTTGTTTAAAAGTTTCAAGTTTTTTAGATGAGTTAGATAAGTTTTGTTTTATTTTTTTTAATAGTTTATTAATAAAGTTTAGTGTAAAAGTAGCCTCTTGAGTCTTTTTCTCTAAACTCTGCTTAAAGTACTCTTGCGTTAAAGTATGAACAAAATCTTTTGCTCTTTTAGCAACATTATCGCTATATGAAATTTTTAATATATCTGCATTTTTAAGAGGGTTACTAACACTTAGATTTTTACTTCTAATCATGTCTGCATAATATGCCGCATTTTTAATAGAAACAATATATTGTTTCATATCTAGGGTTGAATTATTCTCTTTATTAACAACTATAGAGAAATCTTTATTTGATATATTTTTTCCAAATAGGTGCTCTTTTCTATAGTTATGCTCTTTCCCATTTACATCTTTATAGTTTGACTCTAGTAAAAAGGTTCTATTGCTTTTTGGTGTTATTATAAAAGTAAAATTTTTAGAATTTTTTGCCTCTAAAGTTATAGGAGAGTTGTTGTAGTAATATATTTTTTTGTAATATTTATTAATTGCAAAGTACTCTTTATTTAAATTTAGTTTCTCTACAACTTGTTGTACTAAGTATCTAGATTTAATTACCTCTTTTTCGGTATCTAGGTTTCCGCTATCGTAACCACTTAGTGCAGATGCTAGTACATCTTGGTTAAAATTATTTTTTTTATTAGATTCTATTTCTAATGTAGAGGTGGCTTGGTAAATATTTGGAGAATAATACGAATATATAATAGCACCTAAAGTTACTAATAAAGTTACTAGTAATATACTCCATTTTCTATAAAATATTGTTCTAAAAAGTTCTTTTAAATCTATTTCGTCTTCTTCGTAATTATTAGTAAAATCTGCCATTAAATTTTATCCTTAGAGTTAAATTTCTGTTATTATATCTAAAAAATTAGGCATATATAATTTAAATAACAAATTTTATTTTAATATTTATAAATTTAGTTTGCCACACTTTTATATTATAATCTTATTAAAGGTTGTAATTATGAAGATTTTATTGTTGTTTAGTCTCTTTTTTTCTGCTCTTTTTGCCGATAGTATATTGGAGTATAATGTAACAATTAACTTAGATGTAAGTGGTAAGTTTAGGGTGCAAGAGGATATTTTGTATGATTTTGATAGTGCTAATAGGCATGGTATTTATAGGAGTATACCTAGATTTGTAGATGTGGGTAATAGCAAGTTAGATATTAGGATGTCTGATTTTAAGGTTTTGCATAATTTTAAAGAGGCAAAGTATACTCTAAATAGTAGCGGTAAAGATGTATATTTAAAAATTGGATCTAAAGATAAGCTGCTGCAAGGTAAGCAGGTTTATAGTATTAGTTATAATGTAAATAATGCTATTTTGCCATCGGTTTCTACTAAGGGTAAAGATATGCTATTTTGGAATGCTATTGGTAATGATTGGCAAGTTTATATTAATAGGGCTAGGGTAGATATATTTTTTCCAAAAGAGCTAAATAAAGAGAAAATTAAGTTGTTACATCCAAAGAAAAGTAGTAGTTTTAACTGGGTTAATAGTAGGCATTTAGTAGCTTATAGTAAGGATTTACCACCTGAATTTGGCTTTAGTGTAATGTTGGAATTTATGGGTGGAATTTTAGAGCAAAGTGGGCAAAGCAAGTATGAAGTTGCCAAAAATATAGAGCAAAAAAATCGGCAAATTGCTAAGCATTTAGAGCGTAAGTATACTTACGAGATATCTCAAAAGATAAAAAAGGCAAGAGGCTACAACTACATAGAGTTAGCAATATCTATTTTGGCACTTATATTGCTGTATAAATTTAATTTTATTAATTTTAAAAGAGCAAAAGCGGTAGTTGTAAGTTACCAGCCACCTAAGGGGTTAACTATATTGCAATCGGGCTTACTTTTAGATAAGTTTACAAATAGCGAAGATTTAAGCGCCGCGGTTTTAGAGTTGGCCTTAAATGGGTATGTAAAGATAGAAAATAGCCATATTATAAAGTTAAATAAAAGCTCTAATTTATTAACAAAAGAGCAACAACTTATTTTAGATGCATTATTTAAAAATAGCAATAAGTTCGAGCTAAAAAAAGAGTATAGCAAAGAGGCTAAAGAGCTTGAAAAAGCACTAGATAGCATTAACGAAGCGCTATATGAGTGGAGCGCTAATAGTAAATATAGTGTTGGTAGCTTTAAAGAGAGCAGAGCAAAAAAACTTTTTAAAACTGCTCTTTTAGCTATAAGTGCACTAGCCTTTGCAGTAGTTTTAGTATTTTTTCAGTACGACTACGACACTACTAATACAATATATATATTTGGTGCGTCAGTTGTAGCAACATCTGCTATTGTAGCATTTTTTTATAGGCTATCTTTAGCGTTTAAGTTAGTTTGCACTTTTGCATTGGCTCTAATTTTTGCTTTTGTTGGCGCATATTTTATTAAGATAGAAAACTTAAGCTATGTAGATTTTTTAATAAGCCCACTAATTTTAGCTACATTTGTAGTAGTTATTTTAATAGATAACTATATAAAAGTTGGTAAATTTACACCAAAGGGGCTAAAAGTGCAAGAGACTCTACTTGGTTTAAAAGAGTTTATTAAAAAAGCAAAAGCTAGCGAAATAGAGCGTATTTTAAAAGATGATCAAGAGTATGTAGATAAGTTACTTCCTTATGCTGTGCTATTTGGGTATGCAGAGCATTGGCTTAAATTTTATAAAAGTACATCTGTTATTAAGCAAAGAACAACCTATGGAGATTTAAAGAGTCTACAAAGTTTTAATAGTGACTTTTTAGCAACAACATCTATGCAATCTGGCATAAGTGGAGGCAGTGGCTCTAGTGTATCTAGTGGTGGTAGTAGCAGTGGAGGCGGCGGTGGAGGCGGTGGCTCTTGGTAGAGAAAAAGGAGAAAAAAATGAAACATATATTAATTTTACTACTAATTTTTACAGCACTAAATGCAAAGCTCTTTCAAGGCAATATAGGAAAATACAAAGTAGCAATGTATATTGGCGAGACAGAAAAATACTACAGCTACAAAGGCAAGCTATTGCAAAACAATCTAAGAGGTAATTACAATAAACTTTGCGAATATACAAAATTAGATGATGACGAAAATCCTATAATAACAGCCTGCTTTAAGGGCACACTACATGAGGGCATTTATAGTGGTAAGTGGCAAAAAATTGGTAGCAAAGAGTATTTAGATTTTAAATTAAAAGAGATTAAAGTTAAAAAAGATAAAGATGATAATAATGAAATGCTTAAGTATATTTCTATTATTAAAAAAGATATTAAATTTAAAAAACTTAAAAAGTATAAAACCCAAAAAGGGCTAAAAACTATAGCCTATATAGAGCCAATTACAAAAGTTATAAGAGATAGAGTTATATTAAAAAACAAAACTGTAGAGGCAAAGATAAATAGATATTTAGAAAAACTACATAAACAGAGTGTAGTAGAGGAGGTTTTTTATATTCTTGACGATATAGAAAGTGACATAAAAGAGAGCAGTAGTAACTTAAAAGTAGAATATTTTAAATATCCGTTTTTGACAGTTAGCTACTATAATGCATACTATGGTGGTGCACACCCAACATATAGCTTTGATCAGTATCTATTTAGTCTTAAAAATGGCGAAATTATAGATTTAGAAAGTATGTTTAAACTCTATATAGATAAAGATAATTTAAAGAATAAAGAGTTTGGGGAAATTTTAAAAAAGTATCTTAATAAAGAGATGTCAGATTGCAATAAAGACCCAAACCAACATTACGAAATTTATCCAACAAACAAAGGCAAATTAGCTATATATACTACTGGCTTAGGAAGCATGTTGCACTATTGTGAAGAAGAGCCAATAGCGCTTATTCCAATTAAAGAGCTAAAAAAAGTTGCAAAAAGAAGTGCTTATGAATATTTTGATTTCGAAAAGTCTAAAATTAAGGCAAAATGATGGGTAGAAAATATAAAAAAAATAGCTTTTTATTATTACTGTTTTATATGTTTGTTATAGATACTATCTTTTTATATGGTGTTGCTTATCTATCTTCGTTTATAGAGCTTAGTTGGCTTGTTGATGTTATTTTAATAATATTGGTATTTTCTTTAGTTGAAGCATGTGGGGTCAGGTATTGGGAATAACCTATATTTAAGAGTTTTCTTTGTATAATTATAAAAACAAATTTAAAAAGGCTATAAAATGTATGCTGTAGAGTTTGAAGCAACTATAAAAAATGGTATTGTTCATATTCCAAAGGAATATAAGGATTTACAAGAAAAAAGAAAAGTAAGATTCCTCATAATGTATGATAGGGATGATGAATATAAAACCAATACCAGACAAGGAAAAAAAGAAATGAGTGCAATTTCTATTGATACAAGAGGTTTTAAGTTTGATAGAGATGAAGCACATGAGAGATTGATTGCTACTAATCAAAAATCAAATAACAATCATAAATCCTTTTGAAAACTATGCCTAGACGACCAAGAGTAGAGAGTATCGGATTTCACCATATTATCAATAGGGGTGTGGCAAGAAGCAATATCTTTTTAAAAGACGATGATTTTAAAAAGTTTTTAGAAATTTTAGACGATACAAAACTTAGATA